>JAFVSY010000082.1 GCA_017503465.1 Tidjanibacter sp.
TCCCTAACCTCCTTAACCTCCCTAAAGTCCCTAACCTCCCTAACCGCCCAGCCGCCCCACCAACTAAACCACACACACCAACAAACAAAAAAACTATGTACACAGCCGATAGACGAGAGGGTAACCACCTCTGCGACATATTGTTCCGCCTCTTTGGGCACGCCAGCATCAGCATCTCCCACGCAGGTCGCCACATCTATGTGGACCCCTGCTTGAGCGAGTGCGACTACGTGGGACTGCCCAAGGCCGACCTCATTCTCATAACCCACCACCACGATGACCACTTCGACCCTCGGGCCATTGAGTACCTCTCCAAGGCGGCCACAATGGTGGTGTGTCCAACCCATATGGCCGACCAAATTGACGGCGCACTCGACCTCGGCCCCGGCCAGAGGATGCACCTTATGCCGTGGGGTATGGTCGAGACCGTGGCGGCCTACAACATCGAGCGTCCGCAGTATCACCCCCGTGAGCGTGGCGACGTGGGCTATGTGCTCACCATTGCCGACAAGCGCATCTACATCGCAGGCGATACCGAGCAGACCCCCGAAATGGTGGCCGTGCCCGACGTGGACTACCTCTTCCTGCCCGTAAACCTGCCCTACACGATGACCGTGGAGTCGGCGGTGGAGGCCGCACGCAAGATTGCACCTCGGGTGTTCTACCCCTTCCACACCATCGGCACCCCACGCGAGGAGATTGAGCGCATACCCGCACTGCTGGCCGATAGTGGCATTGAGGTTGTGGTAGCCCCAATGGAGTAGGGGGCGTGTGACCTGTGGGCCCCGATGGAGTAGGGGTATGTGGCAGGTGGTGTCCACTCCCAATGGAGTAGGGGCGTGTGGCAAACTATGCCCAACCAACCCCGAAGGGGTTTTTGGTGCCACCGAGTTGGTGGCTTGAAAAGTTTTTCTTATCTTTGCCAATTGAGTATGAAAGTTAGGCAGAACATAGCAGTGGTGGCCCTGATGTTGGGGCTCGTGGTGGGCGCATTGGTCGGCTGCGAGGCCTCCGATGAGTTTGCCCCCAAGCAACGCACGCAGATTGAACGCTACCTGGCCGGCAAGGATGCAGACTACACCCTTGTGGGCGATAGCGTGTTTGTCTACGTGGCAGGCAACCGACTCGCCACCGAGGGTACACTCCCCGCACAACCCGCCACACTCGCTGTTGGCGACGGGGTGGTGTTCAACTTTGAGGCCTACACCTTCACCTCCAATCCCGCAACCAAGCCATACTACACCAACAAGGAGTGGCTGATGGCCAAGTTCTACCCCGACTTCGACTACTCCTATTGGGATTTCTCTCCGAGGAGCATAAGGCTCGGCGAGGGTGCCATACTAAAAGGGCTCGAAGAGGCGTTAGTGGGGCGTATGGAGGGCGACTCGGTGGTGGTGTTCCTCACCTCCGACAATGGCTATGGCGACCACGATATGGGTGCCGTGGACCGCAACACCGCACTGATGTGGGTGCTCAACGTGGAGCAGGTGGAGAAGAAGTAGCAGACAAAACGTGGAAACAATAGAGAGATAGAAACATATATGATGAAAAATCTAAAAATAGTTTTTGCCGTGGTGGCGGCTGTGGTGCTGGCCGTGGGATGCGCCAAAAATAGCGGTATCGACACCTCCGAGCACGAAAACGAGGCGCTGGAGGCGTGGATGAACAAGACCTATCCCGATTGGCAGACCAGTGGTAAGTGGATGAAAACCGAGGAGGGTAACTACATCCTCTGGTTGCGCAAGGCCACCGTTACGGACCCAAAGATTGACACCTTGGCCGAGGAGGGCGATTGGGTGCGCATCAACTACACCGGCAAGACGCTCAACCAGGACGTTTTCTACACCCGTAGCGAGGCTGTGGCAAAGGTGCAGGGTACCTACAACCGCCGCACCCACTATGTGCCCGATTTTGTCCACCTCCACAAAGATAACTCCCTCTTGCCCAAGGGTACAAGGGAGGCACTGACTCATATGAGAGTGGGCGATATGGTGAGGATTATTATGCCTTCGGGAAGTTATATGTCCGCCGCGGGTTACTCCTCAACCAATGTGGGCTACAACGGTCAGTTTGGTCTGCCCGGCAACGTGCCCGTGATTGTCGATTCGTTGGAGTTGTTGGAGATGACCACCAAACCCATTGAGGAAGAGGAAGTGGCCATTGGCTCCTATGTGCAACGCTGGGGTATGAACCCTGCCGACTCGTTGGAGGGCTTCAAGGGACTCTATGTGCAGCTGCAAAACCCATTCCCCTTCAAAAGGGATTCGGTGGTTAAGGACTCCACGCTCACCTGCTACTACAAGGCATACTTCCTTGATGGCTTCGTGTTCGATTCCAACATCGACTCGGTGCAGATGAGGGCTTGGGGCGAGGTGCTCAACGAGGGCCCGATGACGTGGGATATGAAGAGCACCGAGACGCAGATGATTGAGGGCTTCAAGCAGGCTTGCTGTCAGGCTTGCTATGGCGACCACATCCGCACTATCTTCACCTCGGCCTATGGCTATGGTATCTCGGGTAGTGCGGCCAAAGCTACCACCAGCGGAGGCTCCTCCTCGTCGGACTTCGACTACTCCTCCTACTACAACTACCTCAACTACTACAGCTATATGAATGGTATGTATGGCGGAGGCTATGGTGGCTACGGAGGCTACGGCTATGGTGGCTACTACGACAACTACTACAACTCGATGTACTACGCATCGCTCTACAATCAGATGTACAACAGCTCCTCCAACACCTCCTCCAATGAGGATGAAGACGAGGAGACCAAGACGGTGATTACCACGGAGATATTGCCCTTCACGCCACTAATTTTCGAGATTTGGGTGTGTGAGGACAATGGCGTGGAAGAGGAGCCGAAGCACAGCTACTTGTAGGGCGTCAGAAAGGGAATTCAAAATTCAAAATTCAAAATTCAA
>JAFVSY010000011.1 GCA_017503465.1 Tidjanibacter sp.
ACTCACCAAAGAGGGCTACAAGGCCAAAAAAGCGGGAGTCTAATGAAACACTTCGGAGCAAAAATAGTGGGTTTGGCGTTGGCTCTATTGGGGCTTAACGCTCTATCACTCAGCGCACAATACTACTCCAACGGAGCCATAGCGGCCAGCGAACACCTCTACTCCATAGAGGGCGACCACACCACCATCATCGCTCCCGACTACTTCGAGGAGGCGGGGCGCAGCGTGGGCTACTATATGAGTCGGATGCGTAGCGGTGCGGGCTATGGGCTTGCCACACCACGAGCAGTGAAGGTGATTGTCAATGGCCGATCGCTGCTCTCGAACGGTATGGCGATGTGGACACCGCTCCGCGTCGAGATGGTCGGAGCACCCGCACAGCAGAGCTACTCCACCCCGTGGCTCAAACAACTCTCCGTACACGAATATCGCCACATAGCACAATACACCCGCCTCGACCGCAGTGCGGTGGGCTTTATCGGCAAGCTGCTCGGCGAGCAGGGGTCGCTACTCACCACAGGGTTACTCCCATTTTGGTTTTTGGAGGGCGACGCCACCGATGCCGAGACTCAGGCTTCGCTCTTTGGTCGCGGAGTGCAACCCTCCTTCTCGATGCACTACCGTGCGGTGGGGCGAGAGGTGTTGGAGGGAAAGAATATAGACCGTTGGTTTAGTGGCTCTTACGCCGACTACATACCCAACCACTACGAACTCGGCTACCGACTTGTGACCCACGCCAACCAGAGAGCGGGTCGCTACGTCTGGGGCGATGTTATCGACCACTCCGCACGCCGACCCTACCTGATTGCCTCGCATCAGCAGGGTATGAAGCGGGTGCTGGGGGTCAGGACTCCCGAACTTTTCCGCGAAACATTTATGGCGGCTAACGAGTTGTGGGAGAGCGCACCCCACATTGCTGCCGCTACCGCTTGGGAGGAGCAGACCTCCCTTTTGGCCGCCGCACCTGAGAAGGGGTGGCAGGGCTACTCGCACCCTAGGTGGTGGGGCGACAAGGTGGTGGCGCTATACTCCTCGCTCGACGAAGAGAACAGATTTGTAACGATAGATACCCGCACGGGCGAGATTGAGAAGTTGGCGACGGTGGGTCTGGTGAGCACCCGTCCCGCCATAGCGGGTAATAGTGTCTGGTGGAGCGAGTACCGACAGAGCACCTTTTTCAATACGCGAGTTGGCTCGGTAGTACGCTCCTACAACCTTGACACTCACCAACTTCGCACACACCGTCTGGCCGAGAATGCCCTCTACCCCCCCCCCCCCCCATCGGGCGATGTGGCGTGGGTGGAGTACCCCCCCGATGGCCACTACACGCTCCACACCCCGAGTGGCGACAAGGAGTTTGCCAACTGCTCGCTACACGACCTTGCGTGGGACCCCTCGACAGAGCGCTATTACCTTATAGCACAAGAGGATAGCGGTATGAGCATCCTCTCGTTCGACCCTGCCGATGGGAGCATTGCCACAGTGCGCCAACCTGCATTTGTCACCCTGAGCGACCTGCGCGCCGAGGGGGGACGACTCTACTTCGGCTCAATCGCTTCGGGTATCGACAATGCCCACTCGATAGACCTCCGCACGCTCAGTGAGGTGCGCCTCTCGGAGGCGCTCTATGGTGCTTTTGCACCCGCCCCCTCGCCCGACAGAGAGAGGGTGGCGATGACCCTCTATTCGGCTCACGGTCACTCACTTGTGGTGGCCGACAACGAGGCTGTCGAGGAGGTGGAGTGGAGCACCACGCCCAAGAGCACCATCAACACCCCGAACATCGATTGGGGTATTCCGAAAATCGACACCATCGACTTCACCACGACCGACCTCGCCGAGAGTGTGAGCAAAAATCCTGCGCGACGATACTCGCGCCTCGGCCACCTCTTCCGCTTCCACAGTTACGCCCCAATAGTGTTTGACCCTGAGGAGGTTATGGAGGGAGCAGTGGAGGAGTTGGGAGTGGGCCTCACCCTCCTCTCGCAGAACATCACGGGCGATATGATAGCCCGCGCGGGCTATGGCTACAACGCCACCAAGGGGCAGCACGCCTCGCTCTCGCTCCGTTATCTCGGCTTTGCGCCCAAATTTGAACTCTCCGCCGCTTGGCAGCAACACCACCCCACACCGAGCAATATGGTGAGAGGCGTGGTGCTTGCGGGCGACACGATAGCCTATGTTCAGCGTGTAAAAGATGGGCACATCTACTTCGACAAGGCAGTACCCC
>JAFVSY010000012.1 GCA_017503465.1 Tidjanibacter sp.
CCATAGCCTCCAGAAACTCATTCTGCGAAGGTGCGGCGGCAAAGATGATGTTTGCCTCCGGCTGCTTGGACAACAAGTCCTTGATGAAGGCAATTGCTTCCTCGGCGGCACCAAGGCCCATTGCGCGGCGGCTGTCGTAGACACACACGCGCATCGTGTCTTTTGTAAACTCTCGTAGTAACATTGTTCGCTATATGTTTTGTGTTTGCTCCTCAAAAAATTCCAAAAATTCGTCCAGATAGGTCTGTGTGGCATAGGCCCCTTGGGCGTGGCCCTTGCCCTCCATAATGTGCAACACGGCAGGCAGGCCCACCTCTTCGGCACGCCTATGGAGAGCCTTGCCATACTCCACACTTATCACATTGTCCACCTCGCCGTGCAACGTGAAAAGCGCAGGCATATCGGCCTCAATCACCGAAACATCCTCCAAACCGCCCCACATATTCAGCACCACGTCTACATCAATCCACTCGGGATTGCGCACATAGGCCGTGTGGAGAGCTGTCATTGCACCCGCCGAGCCGCCACAAAGGGCAACCTTATCAAGGTTAAGCCCATAGGCCTCTCCATTGCGCACCATCCAGCGCAGTGCCCTCACCGCATCGGCCGAAGCGGCCTCAAGATATTTGCGCCTCTCGGGGTGGAATTTACCATCCTTCGGCAGGCCGTGGCCCATCTCCTGCTCAATGGGGTAGCCCTCAATGGGGTGATACTTACCACGCAGGTAGTAGTTGATGGCCACCACCGCATAGCCCCTCTCTGTGAGTGCCGGCAACATCGGATGTATGCCCCACGTGTCCACCTTCGCTCCACCGCAAAAGCCTCCGCCGTGGATGTAGACCACAATGGGCCAACCCTCGGCCGGCTGCTCGCCACGGGGAATGTAGATGTCCAGCAGTCGGTCGCTGGCAGGGTCGGTTGGGGGCACTCGGTGGCTACGCACACCATAGCGGATGTTCTCGTAGAGGGTGTAGCGGGAGGTTATCCTCGAAGCCTCCGGACGCTTGCCCCTCTCTACATCGGCACGGCAACAACTGCACAGCCCTAACACCGCAGCCACAACCACAACCAGGCACCTGCAAATCTTCCTATTAGTCATCACTGCTTCTATCCGTTGTTATTTCACAAGTTCAAACTCGCCCCTCAAGCGCACATCGCGCGAAGAGGCACCAACCATCAGCGAGAACACGCCAGCCTCGTCGGTCCAGCACTGCTCCGCCTCGTTCCACCACTGCAAAGCACGGCGATTGAGAGTTGTTGTCACCCTCTTCGATTCGCCCGCTGCAAGGCTAACCTTCTCAAATCCCTTGAGTTCCTTGGCAGGTCGCATCACGCTGCTCTGGTTCTGGTGTAGGTATATCTGGGCCGTCTCACTACCCTCTCGGTCGCCCGTGTTGGTGATGGTGAAAGCCACCTCAAACTCCTCTTGCGAGTCGTTCCACACGGGAGCAATCTCCAAATCGGAGTACTCAAAGGTGGTGTAACTCAAGCCGTAGCCGAACTCAAACATCGGAGCCACATTGCAAGTATCAAAATAGCGGTAGCCCACCAACAGCCCCTCGTTGAAGCAAACCTCCTTGTTGTTGCCCGGATACTCACCCAGCTTAATGTCGGGCATATCCTCGAGCCTCACTGCCCACGTGTTGGTGAGTTTACCCGACGGAGTAACATCGCCATAGAGCACTCTTGCCAACGCATTACCGCCCTCGGTGCCGAGGTAGCTGCACTGCATCACAGCATCGGCAGAGTGGTACCACTCGCCCATCTCCACCGGCGAGCCTGTCATCAGCACCACCACCGTGTTGGGGTTGGCTTTCTGAACGGCTGCAATGAGTTCGTCCTGGCGGTAGGGAAGTTTCATATTGGGGCGGTCGTAGCCCTCGCAATCCAATCCGTGTTCGTGGCTGAGTCCGCCCACGAAAATCACCAACTCGGCCTCCTTGGCCACCTCAACAGCCTCGGCTGCGAGTTCGGGGAAATCGCGGTCAAACTCATCCGTAAAGCGGTGCTGTGCAGCAACGAACTGTCGGTGGAGCAGCTTGTAGCCGGGGGCGTAGAGAATCTCCACATCCTCACCCAAGCGGTTGTGCAGGCCCTCCAAGATGGTTACCTCATACTTGGCCTTTACCTTTGGGCTACCACCGCCGAGCGAGAACTTTGTGTTGGCATTCACACCAATCACAGCCACCTTCTTATACTGCCCGGGGTTCAGGGGCAACACCTTGTTGTCGTTTTTCAGCAACACCACCGACTCTTCGGCAATCTTACGAGCCACAGCAACGTGTTCGGGATTGGCGAGAATTGCCCCCATACCGGTTGTATCGTAGGGCCTCTTGCCAATAGCGTCAAGCCTCAGCAGGGTGCGCAGGATGTTACGCACCTTGCGATTTATCACCTCTTCGTCCACATTACCTGCTTTTACCTCCTCCAGCAGAGGGTTGGCAAAGTAGTATTTGTCGAAGGCATAGAGCCCTTTTTCTTTGATGGCGGTGCCCATCTCCACGTCAATACCGGTGGTGGCGGTGCTCACCGTGTTGTGCACTCCGTTCCAATCGCTAACCACAAGGCCATCAAAGCCCCATTCGTTCCTCAACAGAGTGTCAATGAGGTACTTGTTCTCCGAGCACCACAATCCATCGACCTTGTTGTAGGCGGGCATTAGGGCCATCACCCCACCCCTCTTGACAGCTGCCTCAAATGCGGGCAGGTAGATTTCGCGCAGGGTGCGTCGGTCGGTCTGCGAGCTAATCCAATATTGCGACAAGGCCTGCGAGTTGAGAGCAAGGTGCTTCACGCAGGCTGCCACCCCCTGCGACTGCACACCCTTGATGTAGGGCACGGCGAGTTCGGCAGTGATATAGGGGTCCTCGCTAAAGTACTCCCAAGTGCGACCATTGAGCACCGAGCGGGTGATGTTCACACCGGGTGCGAGTTGCACGTGCTTACCCCTTGCTTTGCTCTCGGCTCCGATTACCTCGCCACACTGCAATGCCAGCTCCTTGTTCCACGTTGCGGCCAACGCACTCAGTGCGGGCATATTGGTGCAAGCATCGTTGTCCCAATTAAGCGAGGCCCAACCATTGTCCACGCTCTCATAGCGCACTCCGTGGGGGCCATCGGAGAACCACACGTCGGGAATTCCGAGGCGTGCTACACCGCCACTCGAAAACATCCTGTTGGCGTGCAACATTCCAATCTTTTCCTCCAGGGTCATTTGCGAGAGCAGTTTCTCGATTTTGCGGTTTTCGATTGCCTTTTTGTGCTCGGCGGAGTTGCAACCGACCAACGTGGTGCCAACAACGACCATCGCGACCAGGGCAACAACTCCCCTAAACATTGTGTTCTTCATCGCTGAATATCTTATTATTTATAATTCAAATATCTCTCTTACCTGTTTTGTTTTGCTTTGCGCTCGGCAATTTCGAGTTCCACCTCTTCGGGGATTTCGTCGAGCCAATACTCCTTTGCCACACCCTCACGATAGGTTTTCAGGAGTTCCTCGTTTTTGTGTGGGCGACACTCGGGCACGCCTGCGGTGTTGGCCTGATTGAAGTAGACCACAGCCTTCACCCTCGGGTTGGTTTGGTCGAGATTGAACCACTCTTTGAGCCACGTCTTGCCATCGCAACCCACATAGACACCCCCCAGGCGGTAGGCTCCCTCGGCAATCATCACGGGTTTGTTGGGGCTCACACTCTCGGTTTCGAGCATCAGATAGGAGGGATAGGGGTGTGAGATTTCTCCGTTGTGCGTGGTGTAGTAGCAGCTGGTACCCAGCCAATCGCAATATTGGTCGCCGGGGTAGTACTCTTTCATAGTGTACTTACCGTAGGTGGAGCAGTTGGTCGACCACACAAAGACGTTGTAGTCGGTGATGCCCACCTGCTCGGCCACGTTGTACATTCGGCGCCAGAACTTGATGTAGTTTGGTCCATCGTAGCCCCAATGTACCCAGCCCGAGTTCATCTCGTTGTTGGGACGGAACCACACGGGGCCATAATCGACCTCCTCCATTTGGGCTTTCTTCACATCGGTGAAATATTTTTTCCAATGCTCATCGAGTTTACCCTCGGCCAACTCTTTGGCGGTGCTACTCTTTTCTGGTTTCAGTTCGTTGGTGTTGAAATCGCGAGCCTCGGAGAGCCAGCCATACATAAACATACGGTACTTACCGCCGAAGTTCTTGCCGGCGTGCTCCTTGCGTACCCTCTGAATCTCGGCAAAACTGTATGCATCATCGGGATAGTCGGTCATCACCTGATACCACAACATCATCGATGTAGCCTTGCCTGCATTGGCATCGAACTTATCCACGGGACAGGCACTACTACCCTCTTCGCCACTGAACGAAAGTCCGTTGTTGAAGGCACCGTGATAGGCTCCCTTCTTGGGCACATATTTCCAATCCTCCACGTGCTTACCCATCGCCTCAATCTCATCCACCAACATCGAGCGACCTGCCGAGGGGGCTACGATGGTTGCCTTCAGATAGCGACATTCGTTCAACTTGCAACCTGCTTCGGCCCAACCTGTGGTGCTACCCTCAAAGCGCACCTTCACAGCCTCGCTCCAGCTCTTCTTGTCGGCACTACCGCTGAACTGCACCTCCGAGGGGAGTGCGAACACAAAGGCAGAGATGTTGCCTGCTATGGCGTGAATTCTCACCTTCTCGATGGTGCGCTTGCGACCGAGGTCGATGACCACATCGACACTCTCCACACCTTTCCAACCCACACCAAGCGAACTGCTCTTCACATCGCCCAGCTCCTCATCGGTGAGTTCCACACCCATCGAGTAGTTCAGGCAGGGGAACGAGTCCTCATAGCCCTCCATTGGGGTGGCCGAGGCCTTGTAGAACTTGCCCGCAGCGAGGTTTATGACATCGCCTTGTTGCTCCACAGGGGGTTTGGGGTTGGGGTCATCGCCCCAATAGTCGGGTTTGGGTTCCTCACAAGCCGTCATCATTGTGGCTGCAAAGGCCAACATTGCCAATATGTTCATCCTTGAGTTCATTCCGGCATTACGGTTCTAAATGGTTTACCTATTCTGCTTTGTCTTGCGCTCGACCATTTCATCGAGCACCTCTTGTGGGATGTAGTCGAGCCAATAGTCGTCCTGTACGAGTTCTTTGTAGAGTTCGAGTGCTGCTGCATCGTGGTGTATGCGGCGGTCGAGGTCGCCATTGGAGTGGTTTTCCCACACCACACCTTTCACCCTGGGGTGTGTCTCTTTGAGTCCGAACCACTCCTTCACCCAGAGTTTGTTGTTACACTCCTTGGGGCCAAAACCACCCTCGGTAATCATCACGGGCTTCTCCTCCGAGATACTTTGTGTTTCGTTCATCAGATAGGAAGGGTAGCCGTATGTTGATGCGGTGGAGTAGTAGCAACTTGTGCCAATCCAATCGCAATATTGGTCGCCGGGGTAGTATGCTTTCATATTGTACTTGCCAAAGCTCACAGCATTGCTCGACCACACAAAGACGTTGTACTCGGTAACACCCACCTGCTCGGCGATGTTGTACATCCTGCGCCAATACTTCACGTAGTTGGGCGCATCGTTACCCCATTTCACCCAGCCCGAGTTCATCTCATTTGCGGGGCGGAACCAGGCGGGTCCACAGTCGTCCTCACCCTTTTGCACCTCTTTGACCTCCTTGAAGTAGTTGTTGTAGTACTCGTCCATCACTCCGGTTGCGAGTTCGGCGGCGGGGTATTGTGGCTCCCATCCGTAGATGAAGATGCGATATTTTCCATTGTAGTTTTTGCCCGAGAAGGTACGCCTGATGTTCATAATCTCGGCATAGTTGCGGGTGGGTCCGGTTGCGCCCTGATACCAGAGCATCAGCGAGAGCTGCTTACCCACATACTCCTCGTAGGTATCCACAGGGCATTGGCTTTGGATGCCCTCTGCCTGGAAGGAGGTGCTGTTGTTGAACGCTCCGTGGTAGGCACCCTTTTTGGGCACATATTTCATTTCGTTTTTGTGGGCACCCCAAGCCTCAATCTCGTCCACCAACATTGGGCCTGCGCCTGCGGGTGCTTTGATGGTGTACTTGAGGTAGCGTCCTGTGAGGCCACACTTTTCGGCTTTGGCCCACGCTGTGGTGGTGTCAAAGGCGAGCGACACGCTGTTACCCCAAGTTTTGCCATCCTTGCTACCACGCACCTCCACAGCCGAGGGCAAGGTGAAGTTCCACATCGACACTTGGCCGACGATGGCGTGCAATTTCACACTCTCGATTGTGCGCTCACGGCCGAGGTCAACAACCACATCGACACTCTCAACGCCCTTCCAGCCCACACCGAGGGCCGAACTCTTGGCGGAGGTTGCCACCTCCTCATCGGTAAGTTTCACACCGGTGGAATAGTTCAGGCAGGGGTACACGTCCTCGTAGCCTTCTATTGTGGTTGCGGTGGTTTTGTAGAACTTACCCACGGCGAGGTTCAACAATCCGGCTTTCTCTTCTTTGTCGTCCGGCTCGGGCCAATAGTCTGGTTTTTCGGGCTCCTCACAAGCAAACAAGAGGGTTGCTATTGCGGCCAATAGAAGTGTCATTTTGTAGCGCATAAAGTAGAGTAAAAAGTTTGTGTTTTTGTGTCGTTTTTTTATACCACCATCTGCCAAAGGGCATTTGGCCCTTTGGCAGACAGCGGAAAATCAGAGTTTTAATACATCACTAAATGTCCAAGCAGTCGTACTGAACGCAGCCAACATAACCGCCTGCGAACACAAAGTAAACATACATATAGTAGCCATTGTCAGATGCGTGGATAGTAACATCACCATACTGATCCGAGTTGGTAGCACCAGCTTTCACTGCACCATAGGTACCCGCAGGCATTGTAGCGATGGGATCACCAAACTTGCGACCGGTGAAGTCAAAGAGCATCACAGCATCCGACTTACCAACAACATAGCTGAACGAGTTTACATAGTTGTAGGCAAAATAGTCGGCACCATTGAAGGTCATAAAGTCGCCCGCATCCATAACGGTATTGCTAGTAGTCTCTGCAGGACCCTTCTCAATAATAGAGTGGTCAGTCCAATTCTGGTAGTAGCTCCAACGTTTCAAGCCACTTGCTTCGTTTGCGTGGGCAGTTACGAAGTAGTTGCTGGGCATTGTGGACTTCTCGAAGATGATATCACCAGCCCTCTGCCAGTTACTAAACCTCTTGGTATCGAACAATACAGGAGTGGCAATCTCACCATTCTTAACCTCCCAATATACACCTTTCACATTTGCCTCTAATTGGGGTGTGGAGATGATTGCATCACCATTGATATCACCCGTTACGGAGGTGTGGCGACCTGCGCGATAGAGTTTCAACGTTGCCGCAGGAAGAGTGGTCCAGTGGGTAAATGTATCGTTCACACCACTTGCCTTGTAGAAGTGCAAATCCTCTGTTACACCCGAACCATTGTGGAAACGGCTGGCGAGCAAGAGGTTGCCCTTGTCATCAGAGGTAATGGTTGCCTGTGCGCTTGGCATCATACTAATATCCATAGTGCTCACATTGTCGCCCTTAGTGCCATTCAGCACGATAGCCTTCGGGTTACCCTTCTCACAAATTACAAGGTACTTGCCGGTGGCAGCAATCGAAGTTACGTTCACAGGGTTAATAATACCCTCTACCTCGGCGAGTTTCTTAGTCCACAGCAGAACGCCACTACCGGGACGGATACCATTGGGCAACTTGGCGGGTACCGACTTAACAACCTGATACTCGGTCTTGTCCACACCATTCTGTGCCACAACGGTGAGCTTCTGGGGCTCATCCCAATTGAGGGCGGTGGTGCGTGGGTCGGGCTGGATGGTTGCACCGTGGGAGAGGTCCACTGCGGCCAACTGCACGCCGATGTCGTCGATGCTTACCAACGAAACGTTTGTGCCTGCAATCACACCCGAAACCTCCGCAGCAGGAATACTGAACGAGGTCATCAGACACTCGGCACTCTTGCGAATCTCTGCCTTCACGGTGTAGGGGGTTGTGGTCTGCTCAAGGTTGTCGATGATGTTTATCACATTCTCCTTTGTGAGGTCCATATAGAGCAACGCAGGCTCAATCACCACATTGTTCTCAACCACAGCCGACACCCTCATCTTGGTCAACACATCCACGGTGAGGACGTTGTTGGAGGTGCGGGGGTAGTTGTAGGGGAATACCACGTTGATAATGTGATTAACGTGGTCAATCTCGGCCTTAAATTCGTTCTCATCACTGTCGTCATTAACAAACTTGGCCGTAAAACTTGTCAAAGCATTGGCATCACGCACAGCAGTAAACTCATCGGGAGTTTGGCAACCACCCAGAGTGAGCACCACTGCAAGCGAAGCTAAAATTGTAAATATTCTGTTTTTCATTGCTATTCGAAGTTAAAAAAGGTTTACAACCACGATGGATATTGCTCAATCAAGAGGTTATTCTGGCGCTCCGCAGGAGGAATGGGCAGAATGTAGTACTTCTCGTTGAAGAGGCGGTCGGCCAAATCACACTCTATATATTCATAGGTATTGTTGGCACCGTTAATCTTGAAGCCGTGGGTACGGTAGTGGTTATACTCGATGTGAGCCAACTTCCAACGACGCATATCCCAGAAGAGGTGGCCCTCATAGGCAAGCTCCACTTTGCGCTCGTTGCGGATGTCGGCAAAGAGCTGCTCGTCGTTCGAATAGGTCTTGTTGGGAAGGCCAACCCTTTCACGTACCTTGTTGAGCGACTCCAACGCAAGGCCATTCTTTTTCAGGCGGTAGGCAGCCTCTGCCTTGTTGAGCAGCACCTCGGCAAATCGAATCTCAACCCAAGGCTGGCTACTCTCCACGTTCTTCACGTCAATCAGGCTCTCGTCGAGGAGTTTGCGCAAGAAGTAACCCGTGATGGTCTTACCATAGTTGGTACCGTTCTCGGGGCCATATTTTGCCCACTCACCATTCACACCGGCAACACTACAATCCATCGTTTTGCCCTTCCAAGTGCAACCACGGTAGATAACCGTTGCGTGGAAGCGAGGCTCCAACTGGTCGTAGGGAGGAGTCTGAGTGGTGGTGCCGTGCCAAGGTGTCCAATCAACCTTCTTACCATCTTTGGTCTCATAACACTCTACCATCTCCTGGGTGGGAGCACCAAGGCCACCAAACTCGTAACCATCACAAGCGGGAGTGTAGTATTTGTCGAACGAGTGGTAGGGACCGTTGTTCTTGTCGTAGTTGAACTCCAAGATAGACTCCGAGTTACCACCCTTCCAAGCGTTCTTGTAGTCTTTCTCCAATGCGTAAATCATCAGCTCCTCAACATCCTCGGCAGCATCAAAAGCAGCCTGCCAATAGGAGGTCTGTTTTTCGTCGTCGTCATCACACTGGCAAGCAGCGTAGAGCATCGCACGAGATTTGAGCGCATAGGCAGCACCCTTGGTTACACGACCACTGTTGGCTGCATCCCACGCCTCGGGCAGGTTGAGAGCTGCAAAATCGAGGTCGGCGGCGATGAAGTCCCAAGTCTCCTCGGCAGTGCTACGGTCACGCTGACCATCGGTGGGAAGCGCATCGTAGATGATAACGCCATCGTGGCGTTTTGCCAACTGGAAGTAGAGGAATGCACGGAAGAAACGTGCCTGAGCCTCCCAACGAAGATTCATATTTTCGGGAAACTCCGAATATTTCTTCTGCAATTCGAGGAATTGGTTTACACGGCGAATGTGGTTGTAAACATTGTTCCAGATGCTATACATACAGTCGCCATCAGCAGAGATGGAGTTGGGTGTAGTCATCAGGAAGTAGGCGTGGCCAAAGCGTGCGCCAATATTCGAACCACCGTAGTTGAACGTGTCGGTCAGAGCCTCGGTGAGGTTGCCCTGATACTGGGCAGTACCAAATGGGCCATAGCTGTGCAGGTAGGTGTAGAAACTATTGATATAGGCATCCACAGAGCTCTCCTGCTCCCATACAATCTCGTCGCTGACCTTGCTGGTCTGCTCCACGTCATCGAGCCAATCGTTACACGATGTCAAAGCAAGGCCTGCCACAACGAGTGCGAACATTATATTGAATACTCTTTTCATAGTCGTAATTTCGTTTAGAAGGTAACTTTAAGACCCATAGTGATAGTCCTCTGCTGAGGATAGTAACCGTTGTTTACACCAGGAGCCTCGGGGTCGATGTTGAACTTGTTGAGTTCGCTCCAAGTGAAGAGGTTATAGCCCTCGGCATAGATGCGCAACGACTCAATACCAATCTTGGCAAACATCTTCTTGGGGAAGGTGTAGCCAATCTGGGCAGTCTTCAAACGGAGGTACTTACCGTCCCTGTTCCAGAAGGTCGAGCAGTAGCCATTACCCATACTACTTGGGGTGTACTCCAAGCGGGGGAACTCTGCATTGCTGTTGTCCTCACCCTCAACCCACGCTTTCTCCATCAGGTACCTAGGCGAGTTACCATACTGGTAGAAGGGACGAGTGAAGGCAGTGGGGCTCTGGATGTAGTCGGTTGCACCCTGAACACCAACATAAAGACCCATCAGAGCAACGTCGTTACCTGCACCATAGGAGAAGAGCACGTCGATATCGAAGCCTTTCCACTCGGCAAACAAGTTCAACGAACCGGTGTGGGTGGGAGTTGCTGCACGGCTGAAATAGCCCTGGTCCTGTGCAAGGGTAATCTTACCATCACCGTTCACATCTTTATATTTAATGTAGCCGGGATAGGGAGGACGAGAAGAGTCGATTGCCGAATTCTCAATCTCTTCCCAGCTCTGGTAGAGGCCCTCGGCGATGAGCGAAAGCTGGCTACCAACCTGCTTGCCGGTCATACGCTTGTAGTCCTGAGTGTCGTTTGCATCACCTGCGTAGTGCAACCAGCGAGCATAAGCATAGGACCAGATGAACTTCATACCATAGTTGAAATCACCAATCTTGTTGTAGTGCGAGAAGGTCAAGTCGAAACCACGGTAGTCAACCTCGTTCACGTTGGCACTCGAAAAATAGTAGCCACCCATCGAAGGAGGATATGCACCCGTTGTTCCGCTTGCAAGTTTGTCATACTCGTGTTTGTAGAACACATCGGCCTCGATACCCAGCAGGCCACCCCACAAGGTTGCATCAACACCCACGTTGTAGTTCATACACTGCGACCAAGTCAGGTTGGGGTTACCAAGAGTCGAAGCAGTGATACCGGTCTGGCTGGAACCACCAATCACAACCTGATTCTGGTTGAGAGCCATTGTGTTCATCCACTGGAATGCGCTGATGGCACTCGAAGCGGTCTTACCGGCACCTGCACGCAGCTTGAGGTTGTTCACCCACTCTGCATCAAACCACTCCTCCTGATTGATACGCCAAGCAGCCGACAAACCGGGAAGTGCAACCCAGCGTTTGTTCATACCACCGAAGAGGTAGCTACCATCGTAGCGCATCGAAGCCTCCAAGTAGTACTTATCAGCATAGCTATAATTCAACCTACCAACAAAACCAGCTACACGGGTCATCGAACGACCACCGCTGATGGTGGGGATTGCCTCGGAGTAGGTACCTTTGTCGGCGTTGTAGGAGAGGTTGGTAACATTACCAAGGTCGTCCATCTGAACAAAGTCCAAACCGGTACCGGTTGCACCGATGGTGTTGGTCTTCCTCTGGCGAGTCTCTGCAAGCAGCAACACACCAATCGAGTGTTTGTCGAACTCGTTGTTGTAGGAGATGCTGGTCTGCGAGGTGATGTCGTTGGTGCGAGCTGCGCTCTCACTCAAAATGGGGGTATCACCAATCATCGTCAGGTTTTTCTTCTGGTAGGTCAGCTCGGTAGTTGCCGAGGTGGGTTTGTTTGCCACCATCACCTCCATAGGAGTACGGAGCGACTTGCTCATAGTGTAAACCACGTCATAAGCACCCTGGAACCTAAAACTCAAACCCTTCAACCAAGGAGCATCATATTGGAGTGCAAAGTTGGTCTGCACATAGGTACTGTTGCTCCTCTGGTAGCCGGAGTTCTGTGTCACGGCTTTGGGCGACACGGGCTGCGAGTTGGTGGGGGTTGCGGTGTAGAACTCCCTACCATCCTCGTCCGTAACGGTCAGAGGCACATAAGGCAATGCGTAGCAAATCTGTGTAGGCATAGTCAAGAAGCCTTTGGGATTTGCGGTAATATAGGGACTATTGCGGTCCTCAACACGGCCGGCCATACCAACAGTCAGTTTCAAACCTTTGGCAAGCGAGGCATTGACGTTTGCACGGAGGTTGAAACGCTCGTAGTCGAAGTTATCAAGGTTACCCTGCTCGCTCATATAACCAAGTGAGGTGAAGAATTGGGTGGTCTCGTTACCGCCCGATGCGGAGATATTGTTGTGGCTCTTCACACCTGTACCCCACATCAAGTCGTACCAATCGGTGTTACCCCAACCATTTATGCCCTCGCGCATATACTGCACCTGCTCGGCAGTAAAGAGAGGCTCGCCAGGGTTAACGGCCTGGTTAGTAATCGCCTTGTTATACCAATAGGCATACTCGGGACCATCGAGGTAGTCGTGTTTGAGTGCGTTCTGGCTGATACCCACGGTTCCGGTGTAGGAGATTTGTACCTTCTCGTTGGCACCCTTCTTGGTGGTAACAACGAAAGCACCGTTGGCGTCAAGACCATACACAGCAACAGCCGAAGCGTCTTTCAATACCGAGATAGACTCAATCTCATTGGGATCCAATCCGTCGAAGTCGGCTTTGGTACGGCGGATACCGTCAATCACATAGATTACGTTGCCCTGACCACGCACCGTGAGCGCCGCGTCGTTCGAGCCAGGCTGACCACTCGACTGCACTGCCGAGATACCTGCGATTTTCGCACCCACCATATTACTCACACTCATTGTGGGGGCTTTGAGGATTTCGTCATCCGACACGGTGGAGATAGCACCGGTCAGGCTTGAGCGTTTCTGCACGCCATAGCCCACCACCACGATCTCGTCCAGTGCGGCAGCGTCCTCTTTCATACCCACCTCAATGTAGGTACGTCCTCCGACCCTCACCTCTTGGGTTGTCATTCCGAGGTAGGAGAAGACCAGAACGTCATTAGAGGCTGCATTGATGGAGAACTCTCCATCTGCTCCGGTAACAGTACCAACGTGTTCGGCACTTTTCAGCACAACCGAAACACCAACCATTGGTTCCTTGTTACCATCCTTCACGACACCCCTGACAACACTCTGCGCCGACAGACTACCTGCCATAGCACAGAATGCCAACAGAAGCGTTGCGAATCTGGTTGTCCATTTTTGTTTCATACTTGAATGGTTTTTGGTTAGTTTAACAATATATTTTTTTCTTTGTCCGCCAATCTCAAGGCTGTGTGGTCTATGGGGTAAATAGGACACCGCTGGGTCTGTTTTATCTGTTTGGTTCTAAGGTCTATTTGTATTCGCACCGACACCACGCCCCCGCACTGCACACTTTTCTACTGACAAAATTAGATACTACCAACAAGAAAGACCCTACAAAAAGCGACAATCGCACCTCAAAAAACGCAAAAATTACCCCCCCCCGTCAATTTGCGCAACGCTTTTCGGGGATTTGTGAACATTTTGGGCCGACTTTATCAACAATTTAAGCCACCCGGGAAGGCA
>JAFVSY010000083.1 GCA_017503465.1 Tidjanibacter sp.
AAAAGAGATTGGTTGTATTCACGGGTGCCGGAGTGAGTGCCGACAGCGGCATTGCCACCTTCCGTGATAGCGATGGGCTGTGGGCCAACTACCGCATTGAGGACGTATGCACCCCCGAAGCACTTGTGCGCAACAGAGCACAGGTGGTGGAGTTCTACAACATACGCCGCCGAGAGGTGATGAGCAAAGAGCCCAACGCAGGCCACATCGCACTCGCCGCATTGGAAGAGCACTTCGACGTGGACGTAATCACACAAAACATTGACAACCTGCACGAAAGGGCCGGCAGCAGCCGAGTGTTACACCTCCACGGCGAGGTGATGAAGTTGCGCAGCGAGCGCAACCCCAACCTCATTGTGCCCATTGACACGTGGGAACAACCCCTCGATGCAGTGGGCCCCGATGGTGCTCTGCTGCGCCCACATATCGTCTTCTTTGGCGAGAGCGTGCCCAACTTCGATAGGGCCACCGAGATTGCCGCCGAGGCCGACCTGATGGTCGTGGTGGGCAGTTCGCTTGCGGTCTACCCTGCCGCCTCGTTGGTGAGATACGTGAGGCCCGAGGTGCCGGTGTTCCTTGTGGACCCACACCTGCCCGCAGGCCACGGCATACGCAACCTCAAGGAGTACATCCCAATGCGCTCGGCCGAAGGCACACCTCTGTTGGTGGAAAAGTTGATAAGGGAATATGGAGGGTGAAATTCAAAATTGACTATTGACTAAAAAAATATGAAAGAGAAGAGACCTAAATTTTCACGCGCCTTCTGGGTGGCCAACGTAGCCGAAATGTTCGAGAGGGCTGCCTACTATGGAGTCTTTGTGGTAATCACGCTCTACTTGAGTAACATCCTCGGTTTCAGCGACATCGAGGCAGGTATCATCAGCGGACTCTACGCCTCGCTGCTCTACTTCCTGCCACCATTCACGGGTGCCTATGCCGACCGCATAGGGTTCCGCAAGTCAATGTTGTTGGCCTTCTCGCTCCTCACGGTGGGCTATGCGGGCCTGGCCCTGCTACCCACAATGTTGGAGGGCGCAGGGCTGGTGGAGTATGGCGACAAGACCACCTTCACGGGACTTACCGAAAGTCCCTATCGCTATGGCATCGTGCCGGTGCTCATTCTGCTGATGGTGGGTGGCTCGTTCATCAAGGGTATCATCAGCGGTAGTGTGGCCAAAGAGACCGACGAGAGCAACCGCGCACGTGGTTTTGCAATCTTCTATGCGATGATTAACATCGGCTCCTTCTCGGGCAAGTTCCTTGTGGACCCCCTGCGCAGGTCGTTGGGCGACACGGGACTCATCTACCTCAACTGGTTCTCCGTGGCGATGACCTTTGTGGCACTCGTGGCCATCTACTTCTTCTACAAGAGCGACAACGCACAGCCCGACCGCACCAAGACCGTGGGCCACATCTTCCGTTCCTTCGGCAAACTCTGCCGCAATGGGCGACTTGTGGCTCTCATCCTGATTGTGAGCGGCTTTTGGATTGTCTACTACCAGCTCTACGCCACAATGCCCAAGTATGTCATCCGCCTTGCGGGCGAGGCAAGCACCATCGGTTGGTACACGATGCTCAACCCCCTGGTGGTGATTCTCACCGTGAACGGCCTCACCAAACTCCTCTCCAAACGCTCGGCCCTATTCTCAATGATGCTCGGTATGTGCATCATCCCCCTGTCGGCCCTCATTATGTCGAGCGGCCACCTGCTGGAGGGCAGTGTGCTGGGGCTCCACCCCGTGGTATTTATGATGTTGTGTGGCATTGTTGTTCAGGCACTTGCGGAGGCTCTCATTTCGCCCCGCTACTTGGAATATTTCTCGCTCCAATCGCCCAAAGGCGAGGAGGGTTTGTACCTCGGTTTTGCGCAGTTGGAGTCGTTTGTGAGCACCTTGGTGGGCTTTGCAATGTCGGGCTGGCTGCTGGACAAGTATTGCCCCGACCCGAGTCGCTTTGCCACCCACGAGGAGTGGCTTGCGGCCTCGGCCAATGCACACCACATCTGGTACTACTTTGCCGCCATCGCTGCCGTGGCCGCCATTGCGCTGGTGATTTACCAGAGGGTGGTAAAGAGGCTGGACGAGAGGGAAATGCAAAATTCAAAATTGACAGACCTCTCCCGCCTTCGGCCCCCTCTCCTAACTTAGGAGAGGGAAAAAACAACAAGACTCTTCTCAAAAAGATAATCCGCCCTCAAGGTAGGGTAAGAAAAATTAACAAAACTCATCACACAAAAAACCCTCCCCTAGGTTAGGGGCGGGTAAAAGCCAACAAAACTCATCACACAAAAAACCCTCCCCTAGGTTAGGGGCGGGTAAAAGCCAACAAAACTCATCGCACAAACAACCCTCCCCTAGGTTAGGGGAGGGTGCCAAAGGCGGGAGAGGTCCGTCTAAAATAAGTATGACAGCATATCGACTCCACAACCAACCAGAACAAAAAGAATTGCGCCGTAAGTTAAGAGCAGAATCTACTCCAGAAGAGGACGCTTTGTGGAAAGTCTTGCGAGCAAGACGACTTGAAGGCACTCGGTGGTGTCGTCAATACTCTGTGGGGGCATACATATTAGATTTTTATTGTCCTGCTGCGAAACTATGTGTGGAAGTTGATGGTATTCATCATCTACAAGAAGAAGAGATGGCAAGAGATACAAAGCGCACTAATTATCTAAACAGCAAAGGAATAACGGTGCTACGAATTCCCAATGAAGTTGTTATAAAACAAAGTGATATTGTGGCGTCTGTAATAATACAAGAGTTGGCAAAAATAAAGAACACATAGATATACCTTTCCGCTTTCAATACCCTCTCATAACATATAGGAAAGAGAGAATGATATCAGAAATAAATTAAAAAAAATAAACCAAAAAATAAAATAATATGGAACTGCAAACTAAACCACGTCCTCCCAGAAACTATTTGGGCGCTGCAATATTCTCTTTAATATTTTTCTGGCCACTTGGAATACCCTCATTGGTTAATGCGTTAAGGGTTGATAAGTATTGGCTTGCAGGTTATCATGAAGAAGCCAAAATAGCCTCTCGCAGAGCAAGGAGATGGGCAAATTCAGTTTTAATTTTCTACCTTGTATTGTTTGGTATTGTTTGGTTTTACATTAATAGTTAGTATTAGTATATGACCATGCAAAAACTGACACAACAACAAATGGGGCGCAAGAGCGCAGAGGAGTTTGCCGCAATGGAGAAACTACCCGTGGTGGCAGTGCTCGACAACGTGCGCTCGGCAGGCAACGTGGGCGCATTCTTCCGCACCTCCGATGCCTTCGGCGTGGGAGGAGTGGTGCTCTGCGGCATAACCGCCACCCCACCCCAAAAAGAGATACACAAAACCGCACTCGGAGCCGAACTCATCGTGGAGTGGAGCCACTACCCCACCACCATCGCCGCCGTGGAAGCACTCAAAGCCGAGGGCTATGAGGTGTGGGCTGTGGAGCAGGTGGAAGGCTCGGTGTCGTTGGGCGATTTCGTGCCCGAGTGTGGCAAGAAATATGCACTTGTGTTCGGCAACGAGGTGGACGGCGTGGCCCAAGAGGTGGTTGATTTGTGCGCCGGAGCCATAGAGATTCCGCAGGTGGGCACCAAGCACTCACTCAACGTGGCCGTAACGGGCGGAGTGGTGCTGTGGGAGATGTTTCGCAAACTAAACTGCAATGGATAGCAACACAGACAAACTCCTTGTGGACCACGGCATTAGGCCCACAGCCATACGCACACTTGTGTTGCGTAACATAGGCTCGCTACCGGAGGTGTTCACTCTGGCCGATGCCGAGGAACTGATGGAGAGTGTGGACCGCTCCACCCTCTTCCGCACGCTCGAACTCTTTGCGGAGGGAGGCCTGCTCCACGTGGACACCGCCGGCGGAGTGAAAAAGTACTGCCTCTGCACCTGCCACGACCACTTGCACCACAAGGAAACCCACATCCACGCCACCTGTCGCATCTGTGGTCAGACCTTCTGCATCAAGCACTTCAGGGCCGACCTACCACCCCTACCCGAAGGCTTCAGGGCCGAGCAGGTGGCCTACACCGTGGAGGGCGTGTGTGCCAAGTGTGGTGGCAAAGTCCACGAGTAGTGGCACCCTCGGGGAGGAAATACTGTCAGTTTTTCTGCCAAAGTGTCAGCCTTCGGGTGGTGGCACACTGTTTGTTCTCTTGTTGTTCCGTCAAGACAGAACAAACAACAAATAACATAAACCATCTTTGGTATCCCCGCCTTCGGGCAGTGGATGCCAAGCACAAACATTCAAGGTATGAAAAACGGAACTATTGGGGTAACAACCGAAAACATCTTCCCCGTAATCAAAAAATTCCTCTACTCTGACCACGAGATTTTCCTGCGTGAGATTGTGGCCAACGCCGTGGACGCAACCCAAAAGATGCGCACACTGGCAGGCAGTGGTGTATTCCAAGGCGAACTTGGCGAACTCAAAGTGAGGGTGAGCGTGGACAAAGAGGCCCGCACACTCACCGTCTCCGACAGCGGCATCGGTATGAGTGCCGACGAGATTGACCGCTACATCAACCAAATCGCCTTCTCCTCGGCCGAGGAGTTTATGGCCAAGTACAAAGACCAAGCCATCATCGGCCACTTCGGCCTCGGCTTCTACTCCTCATTTATGGTGAGCGACAAGGTGGAAATTCGCACCCAAAGCTACCGCCTCGAGGAGCCCACAATGCTCTGGAGTTGCGATGGTACACCCGAGTACACCCTCGCCGAGAGCGACACCAAGAGGGAGCGTGGCCCCGACATCATTATGCACCTCTCGGAAGACGCAATGGAGTTTGCCGAGCGCAGTCGCATTGAGGATATGTTGCGCAAGTACTGCCGTTTCCTGCCCGTGGAGATTGTCTGCGGCAAGAAGCAGGAGTGGAAGGATGGCAAGTATGTGGACACCGAGGAGGACAACGTCATCAACGACACCGACCCCCTCTGGACCCGCAAGCCCAACGACATCACCGAGGAGCAGTACAAAGATTTCTATGCCGCCCTCTACCCCACCGCCGAGGACCCACTCTTCAACATTCACCTCAACATCGACTACCCCTTCAACCTCACGGGTATCCTCTATTTCCCCAAGATTCGCAACAACTTTGAGGTGCAGAAAAACCGCATCCAACTCTACTGCAACCAGGTCTTTGTTACCGACTCGGTGGAGGGCATTGTGCCCGAGTATCTCACTCTGCTACACGGTGTTATCGACTCGCCCGACATCCCTCTGAACGTGTCGAGGAGTTATCTCCAAAGCGACAGCAACGTGAAGAAAATCTCCGGCTACATCACCCGCAAGGTGGGCGACCGCTTGCAGGAGTTGTTCAACACAATGAGGCCCGAGTTTGAGAGCAAGTGGGACGACCTGAAAATCTTCATCGAGTATGGCATCGTAACCGATGAGAAGTTTGCCGAGAAGGCGCAGAACTTTGTGCTGCTGAAGAACTCCGAGGGCAAGTACTTCACCCTCGAGGAGTACAAGAGCCTCATCAAAGAGAACCAAACCGACAAAAACGGCACCCTCGTCTACCTCTATGCCGACAACGTGGAGGACAAATATGCCTTCGTGGAGGCCGCCAAGGCCAAGGGCTACGATGTGCTCCTGATGGACGGACCCCTCGACAGCCACTTCATCAACTGGGTGGAGAGCAAAAACGAAAAGACCTCCTTCGTGAGGGTGGACTCCAACGTGGTGGAGAAACTCATCCAGAAGGAGAACGACCTCAAGATGGCCCTCACCACCGAGCAGCAGGAGGTATTGCGCCCCGTCTTTGAGAGCCAACTGCCCACCGATGAGAAGATTCACTACAACATATCCTTTGAGTCGATGGAGCCCACCGAGGTGCCCGTAACCATCACAAGGGACGAGTTTATGCGCCGTATGAAAGAGATGGCACAAATCAGTGGCGGCGGTATGAGTCAGTTCTACGCCCAGATGCCCGACTCCTTCACCATAGCCGTGAACGGCAACCACCCGCTGGTTGCCGATATTTTGGGCGACGTCGAGAGGGAGTGTGGCGAAAAGGTGGCCTCGGCCGACAAGAAGATTGCCGCAGCCGAGGGGCAACTCGCCAACCTCAACACACTCCTTAAGGACAAAAAGGAGGAGGAAATCACCACCGAGGAGCGCACCCACAGGGAAGACCTTGAGAAGAAAATCGACTCGCTACGCACCTCACGCAACGAGACTCTCCGCAACGAGGGCAAGCGCAACGTGTTGGTAAAACAACTCGTGGACCTCGCACTGCTCTCCAACGGTATGCTCAAGGGCGAAAACCTCAACGCCTTCATCCGCCGC
>JAFVSY010000084.1 GCA_017503465.1 Tidjanibacter sp.
AAAAGAGAAAGACGCTCATTCTTCTTTTTTCGCCAGCATTTATCTTAAAAATTCAAAAAAATACACTCAACCTCGATTTTTGGGTGTAAAAAAGGGTGTAAATCTCGTAACTACTTGATTTACACCCTTTTTTGCGGAGAGAGGGGGATTCGAACCCCCGATACCCTTTTGAGGTATACGCACTTTCCAGGCGCGCTCCTTAAACCACTCGGACATCTCTCCTTGTCCCAAACTATATTTACCCAATTCAGCACCTCGCACCACCCGAGGGTAACCACAGTGCCTTTGGGCCCACAAAGGTAAGAATATTTTTTATTTCAGCAACTTCCTACCTGCCAATTTCGCCGCAAATTGATTTTTTCAGCATCAATTCTATCTCTTTCGGGCTACTCTCGTGGGCCAACACATACATCATCTTCGCCACCGCAGCCTCCGTGGTCATATCCCTACCACTAATCACGCCAATCTGTTGCAGCGCAACACCCGTCTCATAAATGTCCATATTGACCTCGCCATCGGAGCATTGGGTTACGTTCACCACCGAAATGCCCCTCTCTATGGCCTCGCGCAGGGCCCTAATAAACCACTCCTTCGTTGGGGCATTGCCCGCACCATAGGTCTCCAACACCACGCCCCTGACACCACTACCAAGCATCGCACGGAACACCCTCTCGTTCAGTCCGGGGAATATCTTGATGATGGCCACATCGCCACACAACCTCGTATCAATGGAGAACTCTCCCTCTCCCCTACCTCGCAAAATGAGGCCTTCGTTATACTGTATGCTCACACCCACCTCGGCAAGTGGCGGATAGTTGTTCGACACAAAGGCGCTGAGTTCCTCGGCACTCTGCTTGGTGGTGCGGTTGGCACGGAAGAGGCGGTTTTGGAAGTAGAGCGACACCTCCGGCACCATTGCAGCACCCTCTGCATCCTTGGCCGCAGCAATCTCAATGGCCGTGATGAGGTTCTCCCTACCATCGGTACGCAACACTCCGATGGGTATCTGGCTACCGGTAAAGACCACCGGCTTCTCCAGGTTGTTGAGCATAAAACTGAGCGCACTCGATGTATAAGACATCGTGTCGGTGCCGTGGAGCACCACAAAGCCGTCGAACCTCTCGTAGTTATCCTTGATAATCTCCGCCAAGCGCACCCACAATTCGGGCGAAGCATTAGACGAGTCGATGGGCTCAAAGGGTAGCACCTCAATGTTCACATCCAAGCGGCGCAACGAGGGGAACTCCTCGTAGATGTGGTTGAAGTCGAAGGGTACCAATGTGCCGCTGTGGGGGTCGGTTTGCATACCGATTGTGCCACCGGTATAGATGAGCAGTACGGAACTTTTCATACTCGTTGTGTGAGTGTTGTGTGTAACTATTATATTATAATATGTGTCTACTTTTCTCCTCGTGTCGGCTGTTCTTCCTCCCCTACTGCAACCCCAGCAGTCGCCTTGCATTGAGGGTGGTCTGCTCGGCCACCTCCTCCGCACTCAACCCCTTGAGTTCGGCGATGCGGTTGCAGACATAGACCACATAGGCAGGCTCGTTGCGCTTGCCCCTAAAGGGCACCGGCGTGAGGTAGGGCGAGTCAGTTTCGAGCACAATATCCCCGAGGTCGATGTGGGGAATACTCTCCGCCAGGGGGCTCTTTTTGTAGGTGCTCACACCGCCAATGCCCACACCAAAGCCCCCCAGGGCCTTGATGCGCTCATAGACCTCCACCCCCTCGCCAAAGGCGTGGAGCACACCTCGGGCGTGCCCCTTATACTCCTCCAGCAGGGTAAGCATCTCATCCCAAGCACTGCGGGTGTGGATAATCAGTGGCAGGTCAAACTCAATGGCGAGTTCCACCTGACGGCGGAAGCACTCGGTTTGCTCCGCGCGAAAGTCGTTGCTCCAATAGAAGTCCAAGCCCACTTCGCCCACTCCGTAGAAGCGTTCCACAGGGCGTTCCGCCGTACCCACCGGAGCGACAGACTCCCTGCCATTGCACGTCCTCAGTAGCCTCTCCACCTCGGCCAGCTCCTCTCGCCAACGTGGGTTGTCGTTTACCGACGTTGGGTGCAGGCCAATGAAGGGGTATGCGTTGGGCAGGGCTCGGCTGAGGGCAAACAACCTCTCGTTGCTCTCCCCATCGATAGCGGGCAACACCAGGGCCTCCACTCCGGCCTCCTCGGCACGTAGCAACACCTCCGAGCGGTCGCCATCGAACTCCTCTCCGTAGATGTGGGTATGTGTATCTATCAATCTCATTGTTCGCAATTTACGCCCCCATTACACCCTCTCGCACCTCTTGCCCGGCAGCAGGCGCACCGCCCCACACAGCTCCAACGAAACCATCAGGGCCGACACCATTCCCATAGGCATACCCGTGCGCTCGGCCAGCAGGTCGTAGTCGACCACCTCGCCTGTGCGCATAGCCTCCAACACCCTTCGTTCATCCGCAGTGAGGTTCACGACCTCCACCGAGTCAGGCTCCGGCACATATGCTGTGCCATCCACAACCTCCACATCCCAACCGAGTTCGTGTACAATGTCGCCACCCGAGCAGACCATTGCCGCCTTGTTTTGCTTAATCAACAGATTGGAGCCATAGGAGGTCTTGTCGTCGGCTCGGCCGGGGATGGCCATAACCACGCGCCCATAGTCGAAGGCGTTGTCGGCAGTGATGAGCGAGCCCCCTTTGTAGGGCGACTCAACCACCACAGTGCCACTCGAAAGGCCTGCAATTATGCGGTTGCGCGAGGGGAAGAATTTTCCTGTGTTTTTGTGCTGTGAGGATATTTCGGTAACGATGGCTCCGCCATTTTGCAGTATGCGGTCAGCCAACGGTTGGTTGGTGGCGGGGGCAACCTCCGGCAGTGCGTTTGCAATCACTCCCACGGTGGCGGCTCCGCAGTCAAGGGCGGCCCGGTGGGCGTTGCCGTCATTACCGAGGGCAAGTCCGCTGACAATGGATACCTCCGGGGAGAGTTCTTTGAGCTGACCGATGATTTTTGCGGCAATGCGCTGCCCGTAGGCCGACATATGGCGCGTGCCCACAAAGGCAACCGAAGGGCGATGCAGGGCCTCAATGTTGCCCAACGTGTAGAGGACAATGGGCGCATCGGGACACTCTCGGAGTGTCTTGGGATAGGCGGGGTCGGAGATGGCAATGGGGACAATGCCTCTCTGCTCGGCATATTTCAACTCTTGCTCGGCACAGCGCAGGGGAGCCGAGGAGTGGAGTGCGTCTGCAACGGCCCTACTGTGAAGTTGTGCTCTGGCGAACAGCTCTTCGGGCGAAGCTCGGAATATGGCCTCGGCGGAGCCAAAGAGCTCCAAGAGGTGGTGTGCGCCCTTGAGCCCCAGGCCCGGAACGAAGGAGAGTGCAATGTCGTAGATGTTCATTTGCCTTAAAAAAAACCGCTGTTGAATGGGTAAAAGTACAAAAAAAATTTGGAGTTTGGAATAAAATGACTACTTTTGCTCTCCGAAAGCATCCAGCCCTTGTGTTGTTTAGGGAGTTAAGGGTGTGATTTATAGATAGTTGGTGCGATGGCCGAGTGGCTAGGCACAGGTCTGCAAAACCTGCTACAGCGGTTCGATTCCGCTTCGCACCTCACAGAAGTGCTCTACAAGTGATTGTGGGGCACTTTTTTTTATTTTTGACCAACAAGCCGACCAAGAGGCCTCCTATTGTTACACAAAAATTTGCGCCGATTTGCTCTCGGCAAATCAGCGCAAAATAGGGGTTGTTTATTCGGACGGCGACTACTCCTCCAAGTTACAAGTGGGAAGAAACTCTGCCACCGCCTTCTTGTAATTCTCGATGGTCTCTCGCAGCGACACAAACGATTTGCCACCGGCAGCGTTCTTGTGGCCACCGCCACCAAAGTACTTGCGGGCAAAAATGTTCACATCAACACCCTCACCACGAGAGCGCAACGACACTCGTATGAACTTGCGGGTCTCAATGAACATTGCCGAAATCTTCACCCCCACAATCGTCAGAGGGTAGTTCACAAAACCCTCGCTATCACCGAGTTGGAAGTTGTGCCTGCGCATCTCTCTCTCCGAGAGGCTCAAGTAGGCCGCACGTCCCCCTTCGAGCAGTTCCATCTTGTGGCACAGCGAGTAGCCCAGCAGGCGCACTCGGTCGGCCGAATAGGAGTTGTAGACCGCCGTATTCACCTTTGGGATGTCGAGTCCGTGCTCCAGCAACACCGCCACCGCACGCATAAGGTCGGGGGTGAGGGTGCTGAAGGCAAAGTTGCCCGTGTCGGTCATAATGCCGGCGTAGAGGTTTTCGGCTATGGAGGTGGTTATCGCCTCGGTACCCTTCAGGTGCTCAATCAGCTTGTAGGTCAGAAAAGCCGTGGAGCAGAGTTCGGGGTGGGAAAACATCAGTGCGTAGTCGGTGGGGGGCGAGAGGTGGTGGTCGATGAGGATGCGGGGTGCGGTGGTGTTGGCCTCAATTGCCTCGGTGAGTGTGTCGAGGCGGTCAATCTTGTTGAGGTCCATAATGAAAACCAGCTCCGCAGCGGCAACCTCCGCAGCGGCAACCTCGGGTTTCTCCTTCGCAACAACCACATTCTCAATGCCCTGCATCCATCCCAAAAACGAAGGATAGCGGTTGGGCACAAGGCACGAAACGCTGTGGCCGAGCCCCCTGAGAACTTCGGCCCACGCCAGCGAGGAGCCTATGGCATCGCCATCGGGGTTGGTGTGCGTAACCACCGCAATGCGCTTTGGTGCGCCCGCCAAGAACTCTTTGAGCTTGGCTATCTTGTTCAAAAATTCCTGCATACCGCTAACAAAGATATAAAAAACATTTGGAAAACGCCCAAATTGATTGTAGAATTCAAAAAAATATAATTACCTTTATGGGCTCTTTGACGAGTAACAACTGAAAACTAACATAAACAACACTACAACTTATGAAAACTTATCAGGTAAAAGACCTCCGCAATGTCGCTATCGTTGGCGGTGCGGGCGCAGGCAAGAGTACTCTTGCCGAAGCACTTGCTTTTGAGAGCAAACTCATCGACCGTAAGGGCTCCGTGGATGCAGGCAACTCCCTCTCGGACAACACCGAGCTTGAGCAGCAGCAGAAACGCAGTATCTATCCCACCGTGCTCTTCACCGAGTTTCAGAACCACAAATTCAACTTCATTGATGCCCCCGGTGTAGACGACCTCTGCGGTGGCGAGTTCGCTGCCTACAAGGTGTGCAACCTTGCAGCCCTCGTTATCAGCCACAACGGTTTCGACGTGGGTAGCGAGATTCACAGCCGCTATGCCGCACAGGCCAAGATGCCCGTGGTTGGTTTGGTGAGCCAACTCGACCGTGAGAATGCCAACTGGGACCAGATTTACGACTCCCTGAAGAGCAACTCGCCCATTATGCCCGTAATCGTTCAGTATCCCGTGAACGCAGGTGCCGGCTTCGATGCCATCGTGGACGTGCTCACAATGAAGATGTACAAGGCCAAAGACGACAACGGCAATGTTGAGGTGCTCGACATCCCCGCTTCGGAGGCCGACCGCGCAGAGGAGTTCCACTCGGCTCTGTTGGAGGCTGCAGCCATCAACGATGAGGCCCTGATGGAGAAATTCTTTGAGACCAATGACCTCACTCCCGATGAGATTCGTCAGGGCTTGAGGGATGGTGTTGCAGGCAGGGACTTTATGCCCATCTTCTGCTGCTCGGCAAAGAAGAGCTTTGGTGTTAAACGCTTCTTGGAGTTCATCATCAACGTGCTTCCCAACCCCGCACAGGCCAAGGCTATGACCGATGTTGAGGGTAACGATGTTGTTGCAGACGAGAACAAGCCCACCTCCATCTTCGTGTTCCGCAGTGCAGTGGAGCAGCACGTGGGCGAGGTTAGCTACTTCCGCGTAGTTACCGGCAAACTCACCGAGGGTATGGAGCTTACCAACCCCCGCAATGGCAACAAAGAGAAGATTTCCCAAATCTTTGCTTGCGCAGGCAAAAACCGTATCAAAGTTACCGAGATGTGTGCCGGCGACATCGGTTGCACCGTGAAACTCAAAGGTACCAAGGCTAACGACACTCTGGGTGTAGGTGATGTTGCCGAGATTTCGGCCATCAACTTCCCCGCACCTCGCTACCGTGCAGCCATCAAGGCCACCGACCAGAACAACGAGGAGAAACTCGGCGAGTTGCTCAACCGCATCAAACAGGAGGACCTCACCTACAAGGTGGAGTACTCGAAAGAGCTCAAACAGACCATCGTTCAGGGTCAGGGCGAAACCCACATCAACCTGCTGAAGACTCTCGTTTCGGCACAGAAGATTGATGTTGAGTTCTCGGCTCCCAAGATTCCCTACCGTGAGACCATCACCAAGGTTGCTGCTGCCAACTACCGCCACAAGAAACAGTCGGGTGGTTCGGGCCAGTTCGGTGAGGTACATATGATTGTTGAGCCCTACTACGAGGGTATGCCCGAGCCCAGCAAATACAAAGTTGATGGCCGCGACCTCATCGTGAACATCAAGGGCAAAGAGGAGTACACACTCGATTGGGGTGGCAAACTCATCTACTACAACGCCATTGTTGGTGGTGCCATTGATGCTCGCTTTATGCCCGCCATCCTGAAGGGTATCAGGGAGAAACTCAACGAGGGTCCTCTGACCGGTTCGTATGCTCGCGACATCCGCGTTATCATCTACGATGGTAAGATGCACCCCGTAGATTCGAATGAGATTTCGTTCGTTCTGGCTGCTCGCAACGCCTTCAAGGAGGCCTTCCGCAACGCAGGTCCCAAGATTTTGGAGCCCATCTATGACGTTCAGGTATTCGTGCCCAGCGAGAATATGGGTGATATTATGAGTGACCTCAACGGCCGTAGGGCAACCATTATGGGTATGAACGCCGAGGGCAAGTACAGCCGCCTGGATGCCAAAGTGCCTCTGGCAGAGTTGTATCGCTACTCGACCACCCTGAGCGCTCTGACTCTGGGCCGTGCAAGCTACACTATGCAGTTTGCCTCCTATGAGCAGGTACCTGCCGATGTTCAGGACAAGCTGTTGAAGGCTTACCAAGAGGAAGAGAAAGACGAGTAAAAAACGCATATTGCGGGCAATTGCTTCGTCATACTGCGATAACCCCCTCCTCATTTACGTCAGTAAACTGCGGAGGGGGTTTCTTGTATTCCTTGCACTTGCCTCGCACTTTGCGCTTTTACCGCTGCCAAACGTCAGATAGCACCACGGCCAAAATGGGGAAGCGTCATTCTGACGCCCTTGCATTTGCACCGCACTCTGTGGTTTTATTTTGGTCCAACGTCTAACGTCTAGCGTCTAGCGTCTTTTTTAAGGGAGTTTAGTGAATTTAGTGAGGTTAGAGAATTTAGGGAACTTCTCCCTACACTCCCTACACTCCCTAAATTCCCTAATCTCCCTTTCTGCCCTTTCTTGCCTTCACAGACGCCCCCGCTGCTGCGCAGCACCCCCTCTAACTCAGAGGGGGACAATTTTGAATTTTGGCAAATGCGAGTAAGCGAGCGCAAAGGCGGCTTGCAGACTCTGCCGAGCGGGAGCATTTTAGACAAAACAACGTTTTGTCAATTTTGAATTTTGAATTTCTTTCTTGCCCTTTTGGGGCGGGGTTGTTAAAATATAGGTATGGGTGTTTGGAATTTCAAAACCAAATGCGTACTTTTGCGGTAATTGGAAAAGTAGTATTTATTGATGCCTGTTCTGAATGACAAGGTAGGGCGACAAATCAAACCGGAATGGCTGAAAATCAAACTCCACAATGGGGATGGTTTCGCCGAGGTTGCACACATTGTGGAGGCACACGGGCTGCACACCATTTGTAGCAGCGGAAGGTGCCCGAACAAGGCCGAATGTTGGAGCCGCAGGACTGCAACGTTTATGATTTTGGGCAACATTTGCACCCGAGGGTGCAAGTTTTGTGCAACCCCAACCGGTAGGCCGTTGCCTATCGAACCAAACGAGCCCGAAAGGGTTGCGGAGTCCATACGTCTGATGGGGCTCCGTCACGCTGTCATTACTTCTGTGGACAGGGACGACTTGCCCGATGGCGGCGCCGAGCATTGGCGCAGGGTCATTGAGGCGGTGAAGACTACCAATCCAACCACAACAGTAGAGGTGTTGCTGCCCGACTTTGACGGCAGGGACGAGCTAGTGGACCTTGTGATGAGTGCAAGGCCACACATTGCGGGCCACAACCTTGAGACTATCCGTAGGATAACCCCTCTGGTGCGCTCCAAGGCTCAGTACGACACCTCACTCCACACCCTTGCACGCATTGCGGCGAGTGGCGTTCCTGCCAAGAGCGGCCTGATGGTGGGCCTTGGCGAGAGCCACGAGGAGGTGTTGGAGGCTCTCGGCGACCTGCGCAGTGCGGGGGTGGAGATTGTAACCCTCGGGCAGTATCTGCGCCCCACGGCCAAGCACGTGGCAGTGGAGAGGTATGTGTCGCCGGAGGAGTTTGAGTTGTGGAAGTCCGAGGCGTTGGCTATGGGCTTCAAGTATGTGGCGAGTGCGCCCCTTGTGAGGTCGTCCTATTTGGCCGACCAAGCGGTGGAGGCGTGTGGGTTGTAGGACGATAAGGGCGGAAGTGCGATGGCAGTGGAGTTGGATGTGGTGGATGTTGGCACAATGGCCTATGGCGAGTGCTGGCAGTTACAACAAAGGCTCTTCGATGAGGCCATAGCCGCCAAAGCAAAGGGCGAAAGGCCGGCGCAGAGGATGTTGCTGGTGGAGCACACGCCCGTGTATACGCTCGGGAAAAGCGGGCACGAGAGCAATCTTTTGGTTGCGGAGACGTTCTTAAAGAGTATTGGTGCGGAGTTTTACCACATCGACCGTGGGGGCGACATCACGTTTCACGGCCCCGGTCAGATTGTTGGCTACCCCATTTTGGACCTCGAGCAGTTGGGCATAGGGCTGAAGAGCTACATTGGTGCCATCGAGGGTGCGGTCATCGACACGATGGCGGAGTGGGGCATAGCGTGTAGAACGGTGGAGGGAGCCGCAGGAGTGTGGATTGTGGAGCCGGGCAGGCCGATGCGCAAGGTATGCGCCATTGGTGTGAGGAGTTCCCGCTGGGTTACAATGCACGGTTTTGCGCTCAATGTGAACACCGACCTTAGGTATTTTGGCTACATAAACCCTTGTGGCTTTACCGACCGCACGGCGACCTCTATGGAGGCCGAACTCGGAGAGCGTGTGGACCCCGAAGTCGTCAAGGAGCGACTTGTGGCCCACTTGGCAGAGAAATTAGACGTTGATAAAATAAATATTAAAAGATTATGCCAATTGACAAACGTTGGGTAATCAAGGAACAGGGCGAGCCCGAGAAGGTCAGGGACCTCTCACAGAAGCTCAACATCCCCCCTGTCCTTGCCAACCTGCTTGTACAAAGAGGCATAGCAACTTACGAAGAGGCCACAAGGTTCTTTAACCCGAGGCTGTCGGACCTCCACGACCCATTCCTGATGAAGGATATGGACAAGGCTGTGGAGCGAATTGATAGGGCCGTGCGCAATGGTGAGAAAATTATGGTGTATGGCGACTACGATGTAGACGGCTGTACGGCGGTTGCATTGGTCTACACATTCCTGCGCAGCCGAGGACACAAAAACCTCACCTTCTACATTCCCGACCGTTACACGGAGGGTTATGGCGTGTCAATACCCAGTATTGACTATGCCGAGCGCAAGGGTGTGGGGCTGATTATCGCACTCGATTGCGGAATCAAGGCCGTGGAGAAAGTTGCCTATGCTGCAAGTAAAGGGATTGATTTCATCATTTGTGACCACCACCTGCCGGGCGAAGAAATCCCCGCTGCGGTGGCTGTGTTGGACCCCAAGAGAGAGGACTGCCACTACCCCTTTGACGAACTGTCGGGGTGTGGTGTGGGCTTCAAACTCGTGCAGGGATATGCCCAGAAGAAGGGTATTCCTTTTAGCGAGGTGGAGAAGTTGCTCGACTTGGTTGTGGTTAGCACCGCGGCCGACATCGTGCCTCTGACGGGCGAAAACCGCATCTTGGCCTACTACGGATTGCGTAAACTCAACGAGAACCCTCGCAAGGGACTCGCTTCGGTCATCCGCATCTGTAAGCTCGACAAACACCAGATTACCATCGACGACATCGTGTTCAAAATCGGCCCGAGGATTAACGCCGCAGGCCGTATGAGGGTGGACCCCAACGACCCCGATGCAGCACCTTCGGGTGGCCACAAGGCTGTGGAGATGCTCATCGAGATGGACGAGGAGGCTGCCGAGAGGTGTGGCGATGTTATTGACGAGTTCAACCAAAACCGCAAGAGCATCGACCGCAATGTGACCCAGGAGGCCCACGACATCATTGAGGGTAGCGAGGAGATGAAGAGCCACAAGAGCATTGTTATCTACAACCCCAAGTGGATGAAGGGCATTGTGGGAATTGTCGCCTCGAGGTTGATTGAGACCTACTACAAGCCCACCGTGGTGCTCACAATGAGCAACAACTTCGCCACGGGCTCGGCAAGGAGTGTGGCCGGTTTTGACCTCTACCAGGCGGTGGAGTCGTGCTCCGACTTGCTGGAGAACTTCGGCGGACATATGTATGCCGCAGGCCTCACGATGAAGCCCGAGAATGTGGAGGAGTTCACCCGTAGGTTCCACGCCTACGTGGAGGAGCACATCGACCCTTCGCTGCTTGTGCCACAGGTGGATGTGGACTCGGAGTTGCTCTTCAGCGACATCACCCCCTCGTTCAGGGCCGTGCTGTCGAGGTTCCAACCCTTTGGTCCGGGCAACAATGCACCGGTGTTTGCCACCAGAGGCGTGAGCAATAGGGGCGATGCCAAGTTGGTGGGTGCCGATATGGAGCACATTAAGATGGACCTCACCCAGAGGCAAAAGCCTAACACCACCATTGGTGCCATTGCGTTCCAACAACCCACCCACTTCGACTGGATTCGCAACGGAAGGCCCGTGGATGTGTGCTACTCCATTGTGGAGAACCACTACCGCGGTGTTACCACTCCGCAGTTGCGCATCAAGGACATCAAGCCGCTCCGATAGGAAGAACGGAGTGAAGTTTTGCAAGAGAGGAGGCCTATTATATAATAGGTATTCCCGCCAACCCGATAGAAAAGGTCTGCTTCGGCAGGCCTTTTTTGTTGTATTTGGAATGGTTTGCGCCAGAGAAATGTTTGGTTTTTCGCCATTATAGTTCGTTTTCTCAGAAATATGTGTTATTTTCCTAACGAAGATGTGGCGAAGTTGAAATATTATTTATATCTTTGGATAAACAAATGTGGGGTGTGTGCCCCTTAAAAAAGAAAAATTGAAACTCAAACAACCAAACTAATCACAAAAAACAACAAAAAAGATGAAAAAACTTATCGTAACAATCGCAGCATTGGCGCTCTCGTTGGGTGCATTTGCTCAAATCAACTTCGGCGTGAAAGTCGGTGGTAACTTGGCTAACATCAGCGGAATGGTTGGCGAAGACAGCGGCCTCGATTGGGGCGACCTCGCAAAGGTTACTCCTTCGCAGTCGATGAAACTTGGCCTTAATGCAGGCGTATATGCAGAGTATATGGTTATGCCTATGCTGGGTATTCAGGTTGAGGCCAACTTCTCGATGCAGGGCGTGAACACCAAGGTTGAGTCCACTTCGAGCCTTTTTGGCGGTGCTGCTTCCACCACCAAGCAGGCTTGGGCCGCCAACTACATCAATGTGCCCATCTTGGCTAAACTCCACTTTGGCCCCATTCGTGCCTATGTTGGTCCCCAGTTGGGCTTTGCATTGGGTATGAACACCACCACCGAGACCATCACCGGCGATAACACCAACACTCAGAAAGATGTGGTTGAGGATTACAACTCCTTCGACCTCTCGTTGGCGCTGGGCGCACAGTACAAAATCACCGCAAACATCGGTGTAGATGCTCGCTACAACATTGGCCTTACCAACGTTTTCCCCGCCGAGAAAAATGACGATGGCGAGGTTGTCAAAGAGGGTTGGGGCAAGCAGGGCGTGCTCCAAGTAGGCGTATTCTACGAGTTCTAAACACCCGAAAGGTTGGCGTGGGGAGGAGAGAAATCTACTCGGACTCCACGACCACACAAACAAAACCCGAAGGCCAAAGGTTGGCTTTCGGGTTTTTTGTCTATATTTGTGAACGGTTATTTGAATACACACAAAGAGCAGTGCACTATGAAACATAGGTTTTGGACAGCGGTGGCGGTGGTTTGTGGGCTTTTGCTGACCACTCCGACGCAAGCGCAAGGACGGATGGAGTTTGTCTTTAACGATGGTCTTAACCTCTCCTCGCTCGTTGGTCTTGAGGATGTTAGCCCTCGTCTGGGCCTCTTCTCGGAGCTGGGTATTGGTTACAATTTCTCTCCGCACATCGGAGTGGAACTTGACGTGGCTTTCTCGGAGCAGGGAGCTTGGTATTCCGAGGGCAAGAGCCGCTACGACTACGCCTACAACTATCTCAACATCCCCTTGTTGGCCAAGTTTACACCCCCCAACATTCCCCTTTCGTTTTTGGCGGGTGTGCAAGCGGGCGCTTTTTTGAGCGGAACCTACACCTACACGGGCCCCTCGGTAGTGGGCGGCGGTATGACCTCCACCGAGATGGAGTTTGACAAGAGCGAATTTCATCCGTGGGACTTTGGCGTTGTGTTTGGGGTGCGCTGGATGTTCCTCGCCAACTTGGGCGTGGAGGTGCGCTATACTCTCGGCATCACCCAGACACACAATGGCGTGTCCGACTCGCTCAATGGCTACCCCTACATCTCCGTTCCGGACAATCGCAACTCGGTTTTGAGGCTCGGTTTGGTGGTAACACTCTAATGTTGGACCGACGGATTTCCATCACCTCCCAAGTGGCTCAACGCCCGTGCTGGACAGAGTAAAAATAAGGTATGTTTTAAGGTAATATAAAACACAAGAACGCCCTTAACCACAATCGGTTAAGGGCGTTTTATTTGACGCAGTATTTTTTTGCTAATTTTACCCCTCTACCCTACTTTTGGCGGTTGAAAATAAGGTAAGTTGCGCCCGAAAGAGCAACAATCAGAGCCATCGCCACAAGCCAACCGTGCTCCCAATTGAGGAAGGGCAACCACTTGAAGTTCATACCATAGATACTCGCAACCAAAGTGGCAGGCAGGAAGACCACCGAAGCAAGGGTAAATACCTTGGCGGTGTTGTTCTGCTCAATGGTGATAAGTCCCAACGCAGTGTCCTGCAAGTAGTCCAAACGCTCAAAGCTGAAGTCGGCGTGGCTGATGAGTGAGTTCACGTCGCGCATCATCAGTTGCAGGCGGGGATAGATATCGTTGGGGAAGCGCTCGCTTCGCTGAATACCCGAAAGGATACGCTGGCGGTCGAAAATGTTTTCCCTAATCGACATCGTCTGCTCCTGAAGGTTGTTGATGCGGGTGATGTCGCTCTTGTCCACGTGGCCATCCACCGAAATCTCCTTGCTCAATGCGGCAATCTGCTTTGATACGTTCTCAACCAAGTCGGCGTCCGCATCAATCCTCACCTCCAAAATAGAAATCAGCAGGTGATAACCGGTGGTGTATTGGCGGTTGTTCATCTGCAGGCGTTTGGAGGCCTCGTTGAAGGTGCGGAACTCGGCGTTGCGAGTGGTAATCAGAAGGCCCTCACTCACAATGAATGACACGGGCTCTACGGTGAAACCTTCGGGTGAGGGAACAAAGAAGTTGGTGTTGGAAAAAATCGCATTCTCCGTCTCGGAGTATTTGGAGGTGGACTCAATCTCCTCAATCTGCTGACGAGTGAGCAGGTTAATCTCCATAAAGTTCTCAACCGCCTTGCGCTCCTGAATGGTGGGCGAGAGGAGGTCTATCCACAAAATGTCGTCGTAGCCGAGTTCATCAAAGAGTTTGATGTCGGCTTCGCGCACAATTTTGTTGTATTGTTTCAGGTAAATAGTAATCATTTCTCGGGCTGTTCGGATTTAGAGGTGAACGTGTTTTCCTTAAATTGTCCGAATGGACAGCCGTCAGCGAGCGACTTCGCTCCTGCGGCTCCTTATTTCAGTCAGCCCGGGTTGGCGTGGGCAGTGGCTTTTTTAAGCCTTTTCCAATATGCCTCCAACGCCTTATGTTTTTTTGCGTCAAACAGATAGTCGATTTGTGTGGAGAGGAAAGTGTAGTCCTCGATACGTGGGCACTCTGCTAGGGCCATCAGCGACTCGTAGATGCGCTCCACGCCGAGGGTGAGGGCCACCTCAAAGGCGTCCAAAACCTCGGGCGAGAGCCCCTCGCGGGCAACCCACACTGCGGCCACAGGTGCCTCCAAGCCCACTCCCCACTCCTGTGTGAGTGCGCCCTCGAAGCCCTTGACGGGTGCAATGCAGAAGTCGCTGACGATTTTCACGCCGGCGAGTCCACACACCTGGTCGGCCGACAGCAGTGCGATATCCACAGTGCCACCGACGAGTGCATCCAAACTATCCTCTCTGGAAAGAAGCGAAATCTCGGCTCCAAGATTAGCGGCCGAGCGCAAGCCATAGACCAATGGCACAGCGCTGAGCGTTGATGCTGCTGCAATTTTTACTGGAATAACCATCATCCATCTCTGTTTTTGCCATTAGTTTAACTTCGTTTTGGTGTCGCATTTGTGCAATACGAGCCCACAAAAATAGAAATCTTTTTTGAAAATCTGCCCACTTGCCCAATTTTTTTGCACTTTCAACCCGTTAATTCCCACCACAAACCCCTCATTTCGGCAAAAAAGGGGGCCAAAAACTTGGGCGAATAACATAGTTATTCCACATTTATTTGCTAACTTTGTTCCCAAATGGACAAAACTCAAATTTAGCTACAATGAAAAAAGTTACACTCTTAATCGCTTCCGCAATGATTGCAGCACTGGCAACCTCCTGCTCCGAGCAGAACACGGCCGAATTCCGTTGGCAAATCGACAACTTTGATGACATCAAAATCCTGCGCTATCAGGTGCACGGATTTGAGCAGTTGAGCCTTGAGCAGAAGGAGTTGATTTACTATCTCAACCAGGCGGCCATCAGTGGCAGGGATATTATGTTCGACCAGAACTTCAAATACAACCTCGCCATCCGCCGCACCCTTGAGGCAATCTACCAAAACTACACCGGCGACAAGGAGTGTGCCGAGTGGAAGGCTTTTGAGAAGTATTTGAAGAAAGTTTGGTTCGCAAATGGCATACATCACCACTATAGCAACGATAAGTTCAAACCCGAGTTCTCACAGGAATACTTTGAGAACGTGTTAGTTGCACAGTGTGCCGCTACGATACCCAACGAGGGCTTCGAGTCGCAGGCCGCAATGATGGAAATCATCGTTCCTGCCATCTTTGACCCCGAGCTCTACCCCTCGAAACTCGTTCAGGCCGACGGAGTGGATGTTCTGAAGGCCTCCTCGATGAACTACTACGAGGGTGTGAGCCAAGCCGAGGCCGAGAGGTTCTATGCCAAGATGGCCAAGAAGAACGACCCTCGCCCAATCTCCTATGGTTTGAACAGCAAACTCGTCAAGGAGGGTGGCAAGATTTACGAAAAGACCTACAAACTCGGTGGTATGTACTCCGCAGCCATCGAGCAAATCATCTATTGGTTGGAGAAGGCGGCCGGAGTGGCACAGGAGCCCCAAAAGTCTACCCTGCTCACGCTGGTTGAGTACTACAAGACAGGCGACCTCCGCCTCTTCGACAAGTTCAACATCGCTTGGACCAAAGATACCGAGAGCTACATCGACTACGTAAATGGTTTCACCGAGGACTATGGCGACCCCCTCGGCCGCAAGGGTGCTTGGGAGAGCATCGTGAACTTCAAAAACGACGAAGCAACCCTCCGCACCAAAATCATCAGCGACAATGCGCAGTGGTTTGAGGACAATGCCCCCATCAACCCCGCTTTCCGCAAGGCAGAGGTTAAGGGTGTGTCGGCCAAGGTGATTACCGCCGCAACCCTCGCAGGTGACGCCTATCCCGCAACCCCCATCGGTATCAACCTCCCCAACGCCGATTGGATTCGCAAGGAGCACGGCTCAAAATCGGTAACCATCGACAACATCACCGAGGCCTACGCAGAGAGTGCCCACGGCAACGGTTTTGACGAGGAGTTCATCCTGCGTAAGGAGGACCGCCAGCGCATTGAGGAGTATGGTCGTTTGGGCGACAATCTCCACACCGACATCCACGAGTGCCTCGGACACGGCTCCGGCCAGTTGGCCCCCGGCACCAAGGGTGGCGAACTCAAGCAGTATAGTTCCACCCTTGAGGAGGCTCGCGCCGACCTCTTTGGTCTTTATTATCTGGGCGACCCCAAACTCGTTGAACTCGGCCTCGTGCCCTCGTTTGACGTGGCCAAAGCGCAATACGCAGAATACATTATGAACGGTATGATGACTCAGTTTACCCGCATCGAGTTGGGTAAGAACGTGGAGGAGTCGCATATGCGCAACCGCAAACTCATTGCCGAGTGGTGCTACGAGCACGGCAAGGCAGAGAACGTAATCGAGTGGGTGGTTGAGAACGGCAAGAGGTATGTTGTGGTGAACGATTTTGAGAGGCTTCGCACCCTCTTTGGCGAGATGCTCTACGAGGTGCAACGCATCAAATCGGAGGGCGATTTTGAGGCCGGTAGGGACCTCGTGGAGAGGTATGCAGTGAAGATTGACCCCGAGCTGCACAAGGAGGTTTTGGAGCGCTACGCAACTCTCAACATCCAACCCTATGCAGGCTTCATCAACCCCATCTACACCCTCGTGGAGGAGGACGGTAAGGTTGTGGACGTGAAGATTGAGTACCCCGACAACTACATCGAGCAGATGCTCTACTACTCCAACAACTACTCCTTCCTGCCCACGCTTAACTAACACAAACACATACATTTGCAACAGACACCAAGCAGATGAAAACAATCAAAATTTTCGACCGAGAGGTTCGTTGGGAGGTGCCGGTGATAGCACTCTCGGCACTTGTTGTGGTTGTGGTGTGCGCCATCAAACTTGGTGGCGGCCGCAGCTCCGAGCGCAATGAGGCCCCTGTGCAAAAGACCGAATTGCTCTATGGCTACGATGTGAGCAAATATGACATCGTGCAGGGCAAGGTGGAGAGTGGCCAAACCCTCTCCCACGTGCTTGAGGGCCACACTTCGCAGGTGAACATCAACCGCATTGCGGCCGAGACCAAACCCACCTACGACTTCCGCCATATGAGGGTGAACGACAAGTATGCCATCTTCTCGCAGAGCGACTCGCTGGGCAGCCACTTGCGCCACTTTGTGTTTGAGATGGACAAGACCAATATGGTCCACGTGTCGCTTGGCGCAGATGGCGCAGTGTCGGTGCGCACCGAGGCCAAAGAGGTAACCTACAAACGCCGCAAAGTGTCGGGCACAATCTCCTCTTCGCTGTGGAACTGCTTGGTGGAGAACAACATTCCACCCGCATTGGCTGTGGAGATTGAGGAAATTTATGGTTGGAGTGTAGACTTCTTTGCGCTGCACGAGGGCGACACGTTTACGACCATTTTTGACGAGAAATATATTGATGGCGAGCTAGATGGCATTGGCACCGTGTGGGGTAGCAAGTTTACCCACGCAGGCAAGGACTACTACGCCATTCCCTTTGTGCAGGAGGGTAAGTTGAGCTATTGGGATGAGAACGGCAAGAGTATGCGCAAGCAGTTCTTGAAGGCTCCGCTGAAGTTCACCCGCATCAGCTCCAAGTTCTCCAATTCGCGTATGCACCCCATCCTGAAAATTCGCCGCCCCCACCACGGAGTGGACTATGCCGCACCCAAAGGAACGCCCGTTGTGGCCATTGCCGATGGTACGGTTACGGCCAAATATTGGGACAGCAAGGGTGGTGGTAATGTGCTGAAACTCAAGCACACCAACGGCTATACAAGCTCCTACCTGCACCTCAGCGGCTACGCCAAAGGTATCTACGTGGGCAAGCGTGTGTCGCAGGGCGAGAAAATCTGCTATGTGGGTAGCACAGGCCACTCCACGGGTCCTCACCTCGACTTTCGTGTCTACAAAAATGGCAAGCCTATTGACCCCTTGAAGATTCCCTCCAACCCCGTGGAGCCAATCAAGAAGGAGAACACTGCCGCCTTTGAGGATATCAAAACCAGGGTGCTGGCCGAGCTTGAGGGTGATGTGCGCAAGAAGGAGCAGGTGGGCCGCTACGACCTCTATCCCGACAGCCGTGCAGAGATTAAGTTGAGTCACTCCGATTCGGTGAGAATGCGCATTGAGGATGGTACTCTTTGGCAGGCTCTTGAGAAGGTAAAATAGGGATGATATTACCTTAAAACATACCTTAAAATTAACCATATTTCGTTGTTCGCAATGGGCGTAAGTAGCACAAAATTAGGGGTTATCATCGTTGCAGGAGGTGTCGGAAACCGAATGGGGGCAAGTGTACCCAAGCAGTTCCTGAAAATCGGCGAAAAAACCATCCTTGAAATCACTCTTCGTGCCTTCCTTGGGAGGGCTTCGGAGGTGGTGGTTGTTCTGCCCTGCGACCAACACGACAGGTGGGCTGCGATTTGTGCCGAGAGTGGGCTTGAGGGTACACACAAAGTGTGCTCAGGCGGGGCCACAAGGTTTGAGTCGGTGAGGTGTGGACTCGGCGCACTCGGCGAGTGCGACCTGGTGGCGGTGCACGATGGTGTGAGGCCCCTGGTGAGTACCGAAATGATTGACCGAGGCGTGGAGGTTGCCTTGGCCGAAGGCTCGGCCATACCCCTTGTGGAGGCAGTGGACTCCTTCCGCGTAGCCACAGAGGGTGGCGGTTTTAGGGTGGCCGACCGTAGTAAACTGCGCGCCGTGCAGACTCCTCAAATTTTCCGTGCCGACCTGCTGCGCAAGGCCTATCAGACCGAGCCACAAGCCTGCTTCACCGACGATGCAACCGTTGTGGAGCGCCTTGGGGTGAAGTTGAGCTACTACGTGGGCGAGCGGAGCAACATCAAGATTACAACCCCCGAGGACCTTGTGATAGCCGAGGCCCTAATTGGGACAAAGGCAAAATAAAACGAGAAAAACAGCGTTCGGAGAGTGAAGGTTACGTTCAGATATGGCAGGGCCGACAGGCTTTCGTGGGTGATTACCCTTGTGGTGTTGGCCGCAATGGGTGGAGCAATTGCGCTACTCTTCGCCACGGCGGGCGGAGCCTACTATTTGGCCGCCTGGGTGGCCGCCTTGGGCGTGGCAGTGGTAGCTCTGTTTTTGTTGTCCAAGCCCACACGTATTATTTTGGATGATAGGACTTTGGAGTTGCGCTGCTTGGTGGACACGACCTACATTCCGGTGGAGAGCATTGTGGACATCGTGTCGTTGGGCAAGGAGGGCTTTGGGTGCAAGTTACCCATAGCGGGTTCCTACGGTTTTTGGGGCTACTTTGGCCGCTATGCCGACCTCAAAAGCAGGCGCATCTACCGCGTCTACGCAACCACTCGCAAAAGCTGTGTGGCCATACACACAACCCGCCAGCGCTACCTTGTGAGCTGTCGCAATGCCGACTTGCTGGTGTCGCTCGTGCTGGATGCTCGCGCGCGTGGAGCCAGAGAGTAGTGGCAGAGAGCGTGGACGGAAAGATTTGGAAATAAGAAAATTAAGCAATAACTTTGTGGGTGCAGGGAGAAACTGCCTAAAACAGACTAAAACACAACTCAACAGATGGGACTTTTGAAGGAGATAGCTGCCGTGTTGTACGGCGCAGGCGTGGGCTTGCGCAATAGGCTCTATGACCTCAAGATTCTGCGCTCCACGCAGTTTGACATTCCCATCGTGTGTGTGGGTAATGTGGCCGTGGGCGGCACAGGCAAGACCCCAACCGTGGAGTTCCTGGTGAAAAACCTCAGTGGGCAATACAACGTTGCGGTCCTCTCTCGCGGCTATCGCAGGCGCACCAAGGGCTATATTGAGGTGCAAGTAAGCGACTCGTTCCTCAAGGTTGGTGATGAGGCCAAACAAATCAAACGCAAATTCCCCGATGCGGTGGTTGTGGTGTGCGAAAATAGGGTGAAGGCCGTTAGGCGCATTATGGAAGAACACCCGGAGGTAAACCTCATCATTATGGACGACGGCTTCCAGCACCGTAGCCTTACCCCCAAAGTGAGCATTGTGCTTTCGGACTACAACATCCCCCCCTTCCGCAACAAAATGTTGCCCGCAGGAACGCTACGCGACAGCCCCTCGCAACTCTATAGGGCAAACATCCTACTCATAACCAAGACTCCCAAGACAATGTCGCCCATTGAGCGTAACATCGCCCAGAAGGAGCTCAAGCCCTACCCCTACCAATCGTTCTTCTTCACGGATATCAAGCAAGGCAACCCAAAGCCGATTTTTTCGGACGTGGCAGCCGGCACCGTAATTCGTGGCAGCAAAGTTGTAGCTCTCTCGGCTATTGCCAATCCGGAGAGATTCCACGAAACGCTGGAGGGAAGGTTTGATGTGGTGGAAAAGATTGTCTTTGGCGACCACCACACCTACAAAGTGCGTGATATTAAGCACATTATGGAAACTGTTGAGAAATACGGCGACAGGGCTATTGTGCTCACCACCGAGAAGGATGGGGTGAAGCTCACCTCACGCAAACACATCCCCGAGGAGTTGCAGCGCAGGCTCTTTGTGTTGCCCATTGAGGTAAACTTCCGCGATGGCGATGAGGCAAATTTTGTTGGAAAACTAATCAGTGAGATAAAAACACCAAAATTATGATTGAACGCATAAAAACCTCGGCCGACTACATTCGTGGTAAGGTCGATTTTGAGCCCGAAGTGGGCATTATTCTTGGCACCGGTCTGGGTGGCCTTGTGAACCACATCGACATCAAGCACTCGCTCCCCTATGACGAAATCCCTTCGTTCCCCGTTTCCACAGTGGAGGGCCACGCCGGTAGGCTGATTTTCGGCCTTCTCGGTGGCAAGAAGGTGGTTGCGATGCAGGGCAGGTTCCACTACTACGAGGGTTACGCTCCCGAGCAGGTGGTTTTCCCCGTGAGGGTGATGAAGATGCTGGGCATCCAAACTCTCTTTGTGTCGAATGCCAGCGGCGGTATCAACTCGTCGTTCAGAGTGGGCGACCTGATGGTTATCACCGACCACATCAACCTCATTCCCAACGTGTTGATTGGTAAGAACTATGCCGAACTCGGCCCCCGCTTCCCAGATATGGGCGAGCCTTACAGCAGGGCCCTGACCGCTTTGGCTACCGAGGTGGCTGCCGAGAAGGGTATCAAACTGCAATATGGTTGCTACGTGGGCACCACCGGCCCTACCTTTGAGACACCCAAGGAGTATGGCTACTTCAAGGTTATCGGTGGCGATGCGGCGGGTATGTCTACAACCCCCGAAGTGATTGCCGCAAGGCATATGGGTATCCCCGTATTTGGCATTTCGATTATCACCAACGCTGCCTTCAGTGGTCAGAAATCCACCCACGAGGAGGTTCAGCAGGAGGGCGCAAAGGCCGAAAAGAGAATGACGGCTCTGATTGTGGGTATGCTCGAGAAGATGTAGGAGCAAGCAGACCACAAGAGAGGGAAAGAGTTGTAATAGAGAACGAAAAACGCAAAAATTATGATGAATACAATCAAGGCTTCGGCCGAATATATCAAGGGCAGAGTGGATTTTGAGCCCGAGGTGGGTATCATTTTGGGTACCGGCCTGGGTGGACTTGTTGAGCACATCGAGGTGGTGGAGGCTATCCCCTATGCCGAGATTCCCAACTTCCCCGTCTCTACTGTTGAGGGCCACAGTGGCAAACTCATCTTCGGAATGCTCGGAGGAAAGAGGGTTGTTGCAATGCAGGGTAGGTTCCACTACTACGAGGGCTACACCGCACAGCAGGTGGTTTTCCCAGTGAGGGTGTTGAAACTGCTCGGCATCAAGTACCTCTTCGTGTCCAATGCGGCAGGCTCGATGAACTCCACCTTCAGGGTGGGCGACGTGATGGTCATCACCGACCACATCAACCTTATTCCTAACCCACTGATTGGCAAGAACATTGCCGAGCTCGGCCCCCGCTTCCCCGATATGAACGACGCCTACAACCCCGAACTTATCGCCAAGGCAACCGCCATTGCCGAGAGGGAGGGTATCAAACTCCAATACGGCTGCTATGTGGCCCTCACAGGCCCCACTTTTGAGACCCCGAAGGAGTATATGTGGGTGAAGATTATCGGCGGTGATGCCGTTGGTATGTCCACCGCACCTGAGGTTATTGCCGCAAGGCATATGAACATTCCGGTGTTCGGAGTATCCATTATCACAGACACTATGGAGAACACCAGCGTGTCGCACGAGGAGGTGCAGGCAAATGGTCGCTTGGCCGAGAAGAATATGACAAAACTCTTTACGGAACTACTAAAAACACTCTAATACGATGATTAACAAGGTTATTTTGGTGGGCAACGTGGGTATGGACCCCGAGGTTAGGACCCTCGAGACGGGTGTTAAGACCGCGCGCGTAAGGCTCGCCACTACAGAAAAAATGTTCAACAGGGAGACCCGCGAAAGCACCGACCACACCGAATGGCACACCATCACAATGTGGCGTGGCTTGGCCGATGTTGTGGACCGTTATGTTCGCAAGGGGTCGCAGATTTATATTGAGGGCCGCCTGCGCACTCGCGAGTGGACCGACAAGGATGGCAACAAACGCTACTCGACCGAGATTTTGGCCGACGAGATGAAACTTCTCGGTGGCCGTAGGGAAGGTGGCGAGCAGCAGGGAGGTGGCTTCCAACAACAGGGTGGCTTCCAGCAGCAGGCCTATGCGGCACCTGCACCACAACCTGCCTACGTTGCACCTGCACCACAGCCTGCCTACGCTGCACCTGCACCACAGCCTGCCTACGCGGCTCCGGCTCCGCAGCCCGCACCTGCCGCCGCTTCGGATGAGGTGGACGACCTGCCGTTCTAATCAATAGGGCCGTTCTGACAATAGGAGGAACGAGATGACAAAAACCCCTCTCTGGCCGTTCAGAGAGGGGTTTTGTGTTTGTTGTTGGCCACCGGTCTACCGCATGGAATAGCCGCCCGTCCGCAAACTCATTGCTAAAATGACATCGGGGCTTTGATGGTAGGGTGTGGGTTGTAGTCCACAATCTCAATATCCTCGTAGCGCAAGTCGGCAATGTTTTTCACCATCGGGTTAAGGCGCAAGCGAGGCAGCGGGCGAGGCTCGCGCGAAAGTTGCTCGGCGGCTTGCTCAAGGTGGTTGAGGTAGAGGTGAGTGTCGCCCAAAGTGTGTACAAACTCTCCAACCTCCAAGTCGCAAATCTGCGCAATGATGTGAGTCAGAAGCGCATAGGAGGCAATGTTGAAGGGCACACCGAGGAATGTGTCGGCACTGCGCTGGTAGAGTTGGGACGAAAGCCTGCCCTCCGCAACATAGAATTGGAACAGTACGTGGCACGGAGGCAGGGCCATACCCTCCACATCAGCCACATTCCACGCCGAAACAATCATACGCCTTGAGTTAGGATTGTTCTTTATGGTGTTGATAACCTCCTCAATCTGGTCAATCACCCTGCCATCGGGAGCACCCCAACTGCGCCACTGTGAGCCATAGACACTGCCGAGGTCGCCATAGCGGTAACCCTCAATGGGCGAGGCTTCCCCCGCCGCAGCCCTCTCCAAAAACTCCTCACGCTCAATGGGTTGTAGCCCATTTTTTGCGCACAACTCGCCATAGAAACGATAGGCGTCATTATCCCAAATGTGCACACCATTGCGCACAAGGTAGCCAATGTTGGTATCCCCCTTGAGGAACCAGAGTAGTTCGTGAATGATACCTTTGGTAAAGACCTTTTTGGTAGTCAGCAGCGGAAAGCCATCGGCGAGGTTGAACCTCATTTGGTAGCCAAAAATACTCTTGGTACCCGTTCCTGTGCGGTCGCCTTTGACAACGCCGGTGTCGCAAATGGTTTGCAGAAGGTCAAGATATTGTTTCATAACGAATTGATTTATACTCTCTTAAGCGTAAACACACCTTCCTTGTCAAGCACTCCATAGACCGGCTCGCTGAACCAATTACCCAAGAAGAAGGCTTTTTGTCCGCCCGAAAGGGTTTGTTCTTCGGCGCAGTGGTTGTGTCCGAACACAAAATAGTCAATATCCTCTCCAGCGGCAATTCTTCGCTCGGCCTCTTTGACCATAGGGTCCTCTGCGCCCAAAAATGGGAATGCGACAGCCTTGCTCTTGCGGCTACCGTGGGACCACCCTTGCCCAAAACGTAGGGCAAAGTCGGGATGAATGAGGTGAGAAAACAACCAACGGCAGATGCGACTGCGGAAAATGGTGTCCATAAGTCGCGTTCCGCCGCCCAATGCGCGGGCATAAATTTCATCGCCGTGTTCAATGGCTATTTTCTTGCCATTGAGGGTGATTTGTTTTACCTTAAAACATACCTTAATTCCGCACTCTTTTTCGAGGTAATCCCTCTGCCACATATCGTGGTTACCGGGAATGAAGTAAATCTGAACTCCTCGGTCGGTTAGCTCGGAAAGTTTGCCAAGCAGGCGCGTAAACCCCTTTGGTACAACACGTTTGTACTCATACCAAAAGTCAAACACATCGCCCACAAGGAAGATGCCCTCTGCATCGGTAGCCACTCTGTCGAGCCACCCGACCACCTGCCATTCGCGCTGGCGACACTCTTCGGGAGTGCCACTGCCGAGGTGCATATCAGAGGCGAAATAGTACATTGTGCGTATTACCTTAAAATTAACCTTATTTTTTCATTAGTTCGGCCACTTTGGCGGCAAGTTTATCACCAAAGATGTTGCGGGCCACGATGTTGCCCTCGGCATCAAAAAGGAAGTTCTGGGGCACCGAGCGCACGCCATAGAGCTGCACTGCATTTGAGGCGGCACCCTGAAAATCGCACACGGTAATCCAGGGCAACTTCTGACGTTGCACCACCTCCACCCACACGGGCTTGGAGGTATCAACCGACACCTGGTAGATTTCAAAACCTGCAGGGTTGTGTTTTTCGTAGACCTTCTTGAGTTCCGCATTGTGGAAAGCGGCATTTTGGTCGGCCACGCTCCAGAAGTCCAAGAGGAAAACCTTGCCCTTCAAAGCAGTGAGGCTCTGGGGTTTACCATACATATCCGGCACGGCAATCTCGGGAAACGCCGCGGGCTCCTGCTCCAGCGCCTTGTCGAGTTTGTCAATGAGGGCAACCTGCTGGTCGTAGCGTGCAATGTCGGCCTTCAGCTGTGTCAAGTAGGGCGACTTGGGGTAGGTTTTCTCCACCGAGTCGGCCACCAAGCGGTAGTAGACAATGTCGTTGTGCCCATTGAAAAGCAGGTCATCGCCGGGGATGCGTTGGTTGAGTGCGTAGATTGCTGCAAGTGAGCCTGCGTTCTTGACGATGAACTCAATCTGCTGTCGCTTAATGGCATAGTACTCTTTGGAAAACTCCTTGTTAATGTGTTGCAGCACCGACTTGGAAGAGGTCTGGTTGTAGAGGGTGCGCAACGAGTCGAGGCGCAGGGCACCAAAGCCCATAATGTTCTTAATCTCCTTGACGAGCAGCGACTCCTTGGAGCCACTCACCGTGTAGCCATCCACCAATCCGGGCACCGACCCCACCTTTACCTTCTCACCGGCCGACACAATCAGCGGCACAACCTGCTCTCCGCAACGAAGCGTGTAGAGAGTTGCCTGTCCATCCTTGAGGGGGAGCCTGAGATTAAATCGGCCTGCGGCGTTGGTCTGCACCGAATCCACGCGACTAACACCACCCTCGCCAATACTCTCCACATAGACGGTTGTGTTTGGGTTGGCGGCAAAATCTCCACTAATGTTGGCCTTGTCGGAGGCACACGCAACCACTCCAAAGGTTGCAAGTGCGAGTATAAAAATCTTCTTCATTTTCTTATGGTATGTTTTCTCTTCTTTGCTTTGTTCCGGATGTTGTGTGAACAAAGGTAAAAAATTATATAAAAGGTCAATAGTGTGTCCCGAGAATTGGGGCAAAAAAGTTATCTTTTTTTGTTGTTTTTCTTTCCTTGTCTGGTTTTTTTATAGTCAAAATAGACGTTTTTATAGTCACTTTTGATTTGTGTGATGGCATTTTCGTCGATGGAAATATCAAAATCGGACATTTTTTTGATGTCCTTGATGATGACTGCATTGTCGGGGTGCTCCTGGTTGAACTCGTAACTCTTGGTGCGCATATAGCGTGCGAGGTTGTAGACCACCGCATCGACCGTTTCCCTATCTTTGAGCTTGTGCAGGGTGCGAATCACGTTGCGCACGTTCTTGCCATAGTGTTTCATATCAATGGCCGTGCGCGGGTAGTCCATCTTGTGTGGCGGTGGCATAATGGTCGCGGCGGTGGGTGCGGGATAGGGGGAGTCTATATCAAGCTGATAATCAGCCATAATGAAGAGGTGGTCCCACAGTTTGCGCTCGAAATTGGGCGTGTCGGCACTCTGCTGTTGGATGTTGGCCATAATGGCAATGAGGGCCTTTGCGCGTAGGTTGCGCTCCTCTCGGTTTTCGATTTGCGCGAGCTCCTTGACCATATCCTGAATATGTCGTCCGTATTCCGGAAGTTGCAACCGCTGGCGGTCAATATTGTAATTTTTGTTCATCTGAAAAGTTTGAAAAATTATTGTTCTCTACACACTGAAAGGTGCACGAAAATGTGGCCGAGCCGCCACATTGCACCTTGGGGCAAATAGCATAAAAAGACGTTTTCCCAAAAAATACCCCTCAAAACGGGGGTCTTGACACGAAAAACTAAATGCCATATCTTTACCACAAAGATAACAGTTTTTTTTGAAAATTTATTACACAACCAACAACAATTTGGCCACGAATTTGCATACCCACTGCGGATGATTTCGGCACCATCCTGTTCATTGGGTTAAACATAAAAGATATGTATGACTAAAATTTTGGTAATCGACACCCAGCGCAGTGTTCGCAACTCGCTCGGTGAGCTGTTGAAACACGAGGGTTTTGAGGTGAGGCTTGTGGAGGCGGTGTCCGAGGCTGCGGCCGCTGCCGTGGAGTTTCGCCCCAACCTTATTATATGTGGGGAGCCGGAGGGTTTTGTCTCTCCATTGGGCGGGGTGCCTTGGATAGCCCTTTCGGCCACAGCCACGATGGATTGCGCCATTGAGTGTATGCGCCACCGTGCGGTGGACTTTGTTCCCAAGCCGGTCAATGTGGCCCGACTGCTTGCTGCGGTGCGCTTGGCGCTGACCACCGAGGACCCTTCGGTCAAGGAGCCCCACCTGCCCCACTCACCCACAAGGAAAAAACCGTGCCAGAGTTTCGAGATGATAGGCTCTTCGGAGATAATGTGCCGCCTGCGCACGATGATTGCCCGCATCGCTCCGAGCAACGCAAGGGTGCTGATTTTGGGCGAGAACGGCACGGGTAAGGAGTTGGTGGCCCGACAAATACACCTGCAAAGCCTCCGTAGAGAGGGTCCTTTTGTGGAGGTGAACTGCGCCGCCATACCCTCCGAACTTATCGAAAGCGAACTCTTTGGCCACGAAAAGGGAGCCTTCACTTCGGCGGTGCGCCAACGTAAGGGCAAGTTTGAGCAAGCCATTGGAGGCACACTCTTTCTTGATGAGGTGGGCGATATGAGCCTTGCGGCCCAAGCCAAAGTGCTGAGGGCTTTGCAGGAGCGCAAGATTTGCCGAGTGGGTAGCGACAAGGATATTGAGGTGGATGTGAGGGTGATTGCCGCCACCAACAAAAACCTTGAGAAGGAGATTGCCAGAGGGAACTTTCGCGAGGACCTCTACCACCGCTTGGGCGTGGTGGTGCTACAAGTGCCGCCCGTGTCGCAACGCGTGGAGGATATTCCACAGCTTGTGGAGTACTTTTTGGATGAGATTTGCAGCGAGTACTGCCTGCCGACCAAGACTATTGATGAGGATGCGATGAGCGAACTTGCCGATATGACGTGGAGTGGCAACGTGCGCCAGCTCCACAACGTGATTGAACGATTGGTGGTACTGAGTGGTGAGGACCACATTTCCTGCTCGGACGTCATCTCCTACGCCCGATAGTCTGTGGCTTGTTGGTGTGGATGAGTGGTTGGCCTACCGATTTTCCTGCAACCACCCTGCCAGCAGGCGCATTGCACGCCCTCGGTGGCTGATGTCGTTCTTGACCTCGGCGGGCAGTTCGGCAAAGGTTTGGGTGTAGCCATCGGGCAGGAAGAGCGCATCGTAGCCAAAGCCACCCTCACCCCTCTCTTCGCAGGTGATTGTGCCCTCCACCGTACCCTCAAAGGTGTACTCCTTGCCGTCAATAATCAGTGCCACAACCGTGCGGAAACGTGCTGTGCGCTCCCGAACACCCTCCAACTCACGGAGCAACTTGGTGCGGTTGGCGGCAAAGTCGTGTCCATCGGTGGCATAGCGTGCCGAGTGTACGCCCGGGGCACCTCCAAGAGCATCTACCTCCAGTCCCGTGTCGTCAGCAAAGCAATCACACCCCGTCTTGGCCCACACGTAACGAGCCTTTGCGAGTGCGTTACCCTCAATGGTGGGCTCGTTTTCGGGAATATCCTCCGTAATGCCTGCTTCGCGCAGGGTGGTCAGCGAGAACTCCTCGCCCAAAATGGCCCTAACCTCTTCGAGTTTGTGGGCGTTGTTGGTTGCAAAAATCACCTTTTATGTCTGTTTTTGAGGTTAATTGTGTTGGGGTCTACTCCTCGCCTGCCAACTCGGCGATGCGTGCATCGGTGGCAATCTTGTCGAGGATGGTCTTAACGATGGTGTCCATACGTCCGCCCTCGCTGTAATCGGCGGGCGAAATCATCGACACTCGGTTTTGCGATAGCAGAAGTTTGGTTTTCTGATGGTCCTTCTCGGAGGCGGGGTTGTAGACACCAATGGAGTGGCCACCCCTGTCGCACACGAGCCTCATACAAGGTATGTCGGTGGTACCATCGCCAACATAAATCATATGCTCAAAGGGCACAGGGCGTTCTGCGTCAGGCACATAGGCGTTCACAAGGTGGGAGTCGCTCACGCTGTCCACGCCCTTGTTTATCTTGTATATGAACTGTGTCTTGTTGGTGTAGTTGATAGCCACGGCGGGCCAATAGGCATCTCCATTGTCGTCATAGAGGAACTCGCAGGCGTAGATTTTTTTGAACTCGGTGGCGATGGGGGTGCCCTCAATAATCTCCTTCAGTCCGGAGGAGTTGATGTAGTGCAAGATTTCAATTCCGCGCTCCTCGCCATAGCGGTTGATGCGCCCGAACCACTCCCTGACACCATTGTAGAGGGTGATGTTGCGCCCCGTCTGCCTGAAAACCTCGCGCTTGATGGGGAGGCCTGTCTTGCCGGCGTGCTCCAACATCTTGAACATATAACTCAATATGGGGTCTGCATCGTAGTCGTCGGCCAACACATTGCTTTCGCGCCAAAACTCTTCGTTACTCTTACCCACAGCCTCAATGAAACCATACTCCTGCATATTGCCGGGGGAGAGGGTGCCATCGAAATCGTAAATGAGTGCGGCTTTGAGTTGCTTCTTCATAGTGGTAAAGTGTTTTTTCTATCCTCAAAGGTACGATATTTGCTCGAAATTACATAAATTTGTCATCAAACAAACCGAAAAAAGAATGGATTTTTTTGAATTAGTACAATCTCGCCGCTCGTTGCGCAAGTTTTCCGAGCGCAGGGTGGAGAGCCACACGGTGGAAAAGATTTTGGAGGCGGCCCTCACTGCGCCCTCTTCGCGCAGCAGCCGCAGCACACACTTTTTGGTAATTGAGAACAAGGACCTCATTAGGCATATGTCCTATATGCGCGACTACGGCTCGGCATTTATGGCCGAGGCACCTGTGGTGGTGCTGGTTATGGGCGACAAACGGGCCACCGACCTCTGGGTGGACAATGCCGCCATCTCGGCCACTTTTGTGCAACTTGCAGCCGAGGCTGCAGGACTGGGTAGTTGCTGGGTACACGTTGAGGGGCGCGAGCATATGAAGGGCCACCCCGAGATGGGCACTGCCGAGAGCTACCTGCGCACCTTCCTGCCCATTCCGGAGGAGTTTGGCGTGGAGTGCGCCATTGCAATGGGCTACTCGCCCTACGAAAGCCCCCGCCCTCGCCCCGAGCAGGACAATAGCGGCAAGGTCGTTTGGCTGAAATAGGAGCGTTGGGGCCGACAAACAAAAGAAGAGTGCGTGGTGCAGGACTGCATCACGCACTCTTCTTGTTGTGTAACCTCCAAACGGTTAAATCACTTATGCCAACTTGATTTCGTCCAGACTCACCAGGTGGTTGGTGATGGCGTAGATGGTCAGGCCGGCCGAGGTGTGTATCTGGAGTTTGCTGGTGATGTTGCGGCGGTGGGTCGTTACGGTGTGGACCGAAAGGCACAACTTGTCGGCTATCTCCTTGCTGGTCATACCCTTGGCAATGCAGCCGATAATCTCCGCCTCGCGCTGTGAGAGTTGTTCGGTCGAACTCTCGCTCTCGCCCGGAGCACCCTCCTCATACAGCCCCTCCCCACTGCGACGCAGGCTCTCCTCCAGTCGTCTCACGGCCGGAGCAAACACCTCGTCCTCCACCGAGCAGTGGGAATCGAGGTCGCGCTCGCAGTTGATGATATCGAAGAGCACCGAGTAGAGCAACTCGCCGCCATCGCTCTGGGGGTAGTAACGAATTATCACGTTCTTCAGGTCGGAGAGTTTGGCCTCAATGTGGTTGTGCTTGGCGGTGAATTGGTCAATGGAGTAGTTGCGGTTCAGAAAACCCTTTGTGAGGCTGTCCACATAGGGGAACACGGTCTGCTCCTCGTGCTGCATATGGGCCCTAACCTCCGACACATACTCATCGTAGAACTTAAGAATCAGCAGTGCCACCTCGTCTTTGCCGGAGCAGTCGATGGCCTCAATAATCTTGCGACGAATGGCGGGCAGGTTGAAGTCGAGAAACCACGTGTGGGCCCTGCGCAGATAGTTAATGAGCGACTCGAGCGATATTTCGGCACCACCCACAGCATTGTGGCACACGTAGTTAGCCACAGCAAGGAAGGTTGCAGTGTCCACCCCTCGGGCCGAGCAGACCTCCTCCACCGACTTGTCGCCAAAGCCGAGCGGAATACCAAAACGGCTCATCACAAAGAGGATTGCTCCATTGTCGTTGATGACCTCGCGCATCTTGTCGGTGCCTACGTATTGGGTGGGTTTCTTCTGCATCATAAGAGTTGTTTTGTGTCTGTTTTTACCCCGCAAAGGTACAAATTTTTTCGCCCCCTCAAAATACCAACACTTTGGTATTTATGGCCATACACAGGGGTGAATTGGGGTTGTTTGTTCCCAATAGTTAGGACTATTTGATGTAGATTTCGAGCAACTTACCCTCTCCCTTGAGCACCACATCGGTGGCTTCGGCAGGCAACAGGATGGTTTGCAGGGCAGAGAGTTTTTCGCTCTCGCCACAGCAACTCACCGTCACCTCGCCCTCGGTACACATATAGGCCACAAAACTATCCAGCGGTGCATAGTCCAACTCCACAGCTCCGCCCACCCAAAGCAGGTTTACGGTGAATTGGTCGCACGAAATGAGCTCC
>JAFVSY010000085.1 GCA_017503465.1 Tidjanibacter sp.
GAATTTTGAATTTTGAATTTTGAATTCTCAATTCCCTCTCTATTTCAGCCTGGCGAGCACGGCGGTGAGGTGGCGCCAGAACTTATCCACCGTGGCAATCTCCAGACGCTCATCGGGCGAGTGTACGCCACGCAGGGTGGGACCAAACGACACCATCTCCAAGTGGGGGTATTTCTCCAAAAAGAGGCCACACTCAAGTCCTGCGTGTATGGCCCTCACAACAGGCTCTTTGTCAAAGAGTTCCACATAGGTATCCACACACACTTCGAGCAGCTCACTATTGGGATTGGGAGCCCAGCCCGGGTAGCCGTCGCCGTGCCAAACCTCGGCACCTGCAAGGCGGTAGATGGCCTCCACGGTGTGGGCAGCATCCCACTTGGCACTCTCCACCGAAGAGCGTTGGGACGACACCACAGCAATCTTACCCTCGGGTTGGAATTTGACCGAAGCGAGGTTGGTGGAGGTCTCCACAAGGCCCGGCATTGCGTGGCTCATTGCGAGCACTCCGTTGGCCACGCCCACAAGCGATAGCAGCAGTCCACGTTGGGTGGTGTGGTCGATGACCATCTGCGGTGCCTGCTCACACTCATCGGCGTGAATCCAGAAGCCCTCATCGGAGTATTGGAGTTCGGCCGTAACCTCGTCTGCAAAAGCAACATAACGCTCGGCAAAGGGGTGCAAGTTTTCCTCGGGCACACCCACCACAGCCACAGCCTCACGCGGTATGGCGTTGCGCAGGTTGCCACCATTGAAGTCGGCCAAGCGAAGGCCCCAACGGTCGGTTGCTTCGGCCAGCAAGCGAGCCAAAATCTTGTTGGAGTTGCCGAGTCCGTCGTTGATATTGTCGCCGGAGTGTCCACCTTTGAGGCCACCCACCTCTATGCGCATCCAACGGTAGCCCTCGGGGGCAGGCTCGGGGGTGTAGGTGAAGGTGGCGATGGTATCCACACCACCCGCACAGCCGATAAAAATCTCGCCCTCATCCTCGGAGTCGAGGTTGAGCAGATACTTACCCGTGAGCATATCGGGAGCGAGGTTGAAGGCACCCGTGAGGCCCGTCTCCTCGTCTACGGTGAATAGCGCCTCAATGGCGGGGTGAGCGAGCGACTCGTCCACCAACACGGCCAACGCTGCGGCCATACCGATACCGCAATCGGCACCGAGAGTGGTGCCCTTGGCCTTCACCCAACCGCCATCAATGTAGGCCTCAATGGGGTCGGTCATAAAGTCGTGCTCCACGTCGCTGTTCTTCTCGCACACCATATCCGTATGGGCCTGAAGCACAACCGTTTCGGCACCCTCATAACCCTCGGTTGCGGGCTTGCGGATGACCACATTGCCGGCCTCATCAACCTTGTAGTCAAGGCTGTGGCGGGTGGCAAAATCCACCAAGTAGGCGGTGATTTTTTCTTCGTGTTTTGAGGGGCGAGGTACTCGTGTAATCTCGTCAAAAATCTGCCACACAAGGGCAGGCGAAAGGTTTGAAAGTTCCGACATAAAATGTGTATTATTAAAATTTTTTAATATATCCACTATGGGTACCCTCTGCACTACCCACCGAGGGCGTCCCCCTGCGGGTGCAAAAAGTTTGCCTTTTGGGTGCAAAAAGATTGCCTTCGGAGTGTAAAGGTAGGAAAAAGTTTTGTAATTTTGTGGCACAAAACTCCTCGAGAGAAAATTTGCACCCTATGAGAATTGGCTTTGGATATGACGTACACGCTCTGGCAGAGGGACTTGACCTCGTGTTGGGCGGCGTGAAGGTACCCTCGCCTGTGGGCTGTGTGGCCCACTCGGATGGCGACGTGGCCATCCACGCCCTGTGTGATGCTCTGCTGGGTGCGCTTGCGTTGGGCGACATCGGCAAACTCTTTCCCGACACCGATGCGGCCTACAAGGGTATCGACAGCACCATCCTGCTGGAACGCACCATCGAACTCGTCCACCAGGAGGGCTATGAGATTGGCAATGTGGACATTACCATCGCCCTCCAAGCCCCCAAATTGCGCCCCTACATTGACCAAATGAGAGCCCGCTTGGCGGAGGTTATGGGTGTGGAGATGGAGTCCGTCTCGGTGAAGGCCACCACCACGGAGAGGCTCGGCTTTGAGGGCCGAGGTGAGGGCGTGTCGGCCTACGCTGTGGTGCTTCTCAAGGGGAACATCTTGGAGAAAACTCTCTTCTCCTAATCGTCCGCCCCTTCAACTTTCCCGATTGTTAATAACTTTTTGCTGTTTTTGTTGGAACTATCCCGACAAAAGCCGTACCTTTACAAAGTATTTTATACTTTGTAACAAACTGCCCTATGGATAACACCATCTACCACATACCCGCCTTGGCCGAGGAGTCAATGGAGGCCCTCGCAATCAACCCCGATGGGGTCTACGTGGACCTCACCTTTGGTGGTGGCGGACACTCCCGCCTCATACTCGAAAGGCTCTCGCCCCAAGGAAGGCTCTACAGCTTCGACCAAGATGCCGACGCACAAGCCAACATCCCTGCCGACGACAGGCTTCACTTTGTGGAGAGCAACTTCCGCTTTATGCGCAGCCAGTTGCGCCTGCGTGGTGTGGGCGATGGGCAAGTGGACGGTGTACTGGCCGACTTGGGTGTGTCGTCGCACCACTTCGACACCGCCGAGAGGGGTTTTTCGTTCAAGGCCGACCTGGCCGCTCCGCTCGATATGAGGATGAACCGCAAGGCAGCCTTCACGGCCGCCACCCTCGTGAACACCTACGAGCAGGAGGCCCTGGCTGCGCTCCTTAGGGAGTATGGCGAGTTGGACACCACCTACAAAATCGCCGCCTGCATCGTGCGCGCGAGGGCCACGAAGGAGATTACCACCGTGGGCGACCTCGTGGAGGCGGTGGCCCCTTGTACCCCCAAAAAGGATGGGGCCAAGTTTCTCACCAAACTCTTCCAGGCATTGCGCATTGGGGTCAATGGCGAGATGGAAGCACTCAAAATGGCCCTTGAGCAGAGCCTCAAAGTGTTGCGCCCCGGAGGTAGGTTGGCGGTGATTTCCTACCACTCGTTGGAGGACAGGCTTGTGAAGAACTTTGTGCGGTGTGGCAACTTCGAGGGCAAGGTGGAGAAGGACTTCTATGGCAACATCTCCACACCGTGGGAGGCTGTGAGTCGCAAGGCCATTGTGCCCACCGCCGAGGAGGTGGAACGCAACCCTCGCAGCCGCAGCGCCAAACTCCGAGTGGCAGAGAAGAATTGAAAATTGAAAATGGAAAATTGAA
>JAFVSY010000086.1 GCA_017503465.1 Tidjanibacter sp.
AAGATGATGAAATATGCCGCACTGCTGCTGCCGCTGCTTGTGGCAGTCGGTTGCGAGAGCCTCGAGCAAGAGGATGCGGCGTTGCCCGTGGTGGAGACACTCGATGCAACGGATATTACACGTTCCACGGTAGTGCTCCACGGTAGGACCACCGGTGGAGTTACCAATATGCTCTCAAGGGGTGTCTGCTTCGGCCTTTCGGAGCAGGTTACCTATGAGGACAAGTGTGTGTCGGTGGTACGTGGCGAAGGAGAGTTCTCGGCCAAAACACACGAGCTCTCGCCCACAACCCTGTACTATATGAAAGCCTTTGCGGTGATGAAAAACGGCGAGGTTATCTATGGCGACCTCAAAACCTTTACCACCAGCGACTTCCAGCTGGCCAATCTCGCAATCGCTCCCGCCGAGGCCATCACCTCCACCGAGGCAACCCTCAAAGCGACAATCCTCTATCGTGGCGACTACCCCATCACGGAGTGTGGTTTTGTCTACGACACCACCGAGGGCGTGACTCTTGAGAGCGAAAGCGAGAGTGTGGTGAGGATGAAGTTGGACAACATTGCCGATGATATGAGTGGTAGGGCTACCGGCCTCAACTATGGCACAACCTACTATGTGAAAGCCTATGCAGCCACCGCCTATGGTGTAGCCTACTCGGAGGAGATTTCGTTCCAGACCAAGAACGACATCCCGACCGAAATTGGCACCGTGGTGCTGGAAGAGAACACCTACACCACTATCAAGGTAAGTTCGCAAATCATCAAACCCAACGGCACCGTCAGTGGCTATGGTTTCTGCTGGTCGGAGTCCAACACTCTGCCCACCACCGAGGATAGCTCCATAACTCTCAGTGGCGAGTTCAGCCACACCATCGAGGGTCTGCGTCCCAACCTCACCCTCTATGTGCGCTCGTGGGCCCAGAACGAGGCCGGCATCAACTACTCGCCCACTCTGAAGGTGAGGGTGAAGAGTTACGACTGCGGTGGCAATATGGTTACGGTTGTTCCTCCTGCCGAGTTCTACATCGGTTGGTTGGGCGACCCGAGCGATACCGCCAACGAGGCTATCTATGCCGCAGCAAGGGATGGTCTGCTCTCGTCATTCAAATCGGGACACACCACCTACACAATCCCCTCGAAGGTGGTTGGTATGAAGCCCTACCGAGTGGCCAAGTATGAGGTAACCAACGCCGACTATGTGGAGTTCCTCAACTTCTACAAGAGCGCAACCGTTAAGGATGGCGAGTACAAGGGCAAGGCGTTGCTGTTCATTGACGAGGGTGCAACGATGATTACCTACCACAGCGCAACCAACACTTGGAGCGTGGATGAGGCCAATGCAAACAAGCCCGTCGTTGGTGTAACTTGGTATGGCGCAAACGAGTTCTGCGTCTTCTATGGCGGCTTCCTGCCCAACGAGGCACAGTGGGAGAACGCTGCACGTGGTAATGTCTACTCGAATGACCCCTCGGTGGAGATGTTCCGTTTCAGCGGTAGCAACACTCTGGCCGAAGTGGCAGTCTACAACACTCCCGATGTGGCCGAGGTTGGTACCAAGAAGCCCAACCAGCTCGGTCTGTATGATATGAGTGGTAACGCTCAGGAATGGACCTCCTCGTTCTGGGTGCGCAACTACTACGCGACCTACAAGGAGGCAGGCCCTGCCAGCACCCTCTCCAAGGTGCTCCGTGGTTGCCGCAGTCAGCGTGGTGCCGAGCAGTATTTCCACAACGGTACGCGCGAGGCTCTGAACATTGACGCCTTCGCTGCCGGCAAGAGCAACTACTCAGGCTTCCGCTTCTTCGACAACAACGTGGAGGAGTAACACAGAAGTAATTGAGCACTAAGGATGAAAGCGATACAAATCATAAAAATGCTGCTTTGCGTGGGGATGTCGGTCCTCGGATGTGTGGACCGACTCTCCGCACAGGGTAGTGCTGTGGAGCCCCGCAGTGCTGCCGACCACATCTTGGCGAGCGTCATCACCGATGGCGTTGCGGCCGAGAGGTATGTGTGGAATTGGCGAGATGCGGTGGTGCTGAAAGCCCTCACGGAGGTCTACGAGGTGCGTAGCGACCTGCAAGGGCCCATTGAGGAGTGGGTAGCGGTGGCTATGCGCACCAATGCCGACCGCAAGTATGGCCTCCACCCCAATGCCGTTGCTTCGGGTGTGGGCGTGGCTTTTATGGCCAGAGTGTGCCCCTCCGACCCATTCTTTCAGGCCAAGGCAGATGAGGTCTACAAGGCCTACAAGCGCATACGCCGTTGGGAGCGCAAGGCCTCCTCGCACCGCCCCACGAGGGTTGAATTGTGGGACGACACGGTCTATATGCTCTCCATCTACCTCTTGGAGATGTACCAAACCACAGGCAAGAAGTTCTACTTGGAGGATTGTGTGCGCGAGGTCTTAGGCCACGCCGAGAAGTTGCACAACACGAAAACAAACCTCTGGTACCACGGTTGGTCGGCCACCAACTACTACTATCAGGACGAGTGCTGTGAGTTCTTGTGGAACTCCAACCACCTGCAACGCAACACGGAGTATTGGGGGCGTGGTAATGGTTGGATTGCGATGGCTTTGGTCGATTTGTTGGAGGTGTTGCCCACCGACCACCCCAACTACAAGGAGGTCAAGGATATGTATGTGGGTATGATGCAAACCCTGCACAAGTTGCAGGACAAAGCCACCGGTCATTGGTATCAGCTTCCTGCACGTCCGAGCGACACCGCACGCGGCAACTACATTGAGAGTTCGGCCACTGTGATGTTTGGCTACGCTATGGCCAAGGGCGAGCGACTGGGGCTACTCAAGGGTGGCAAGTGGCGCAAGGCGGCCCGCAGAGCTTGGGAGGGCGTGCAAACCCACAGCCTGCGAGGTGGCAACGGCGAGCGCATAACCCTCGGCAACGTGTGTGCCGGCACCTGCATCGGCGAAAGGGACTACTACTATGCAAGGCCCATCACCGAGGGCGAGGGTTTCGCCGACGGTGCCCTGCTACTGTTTGCCTACGAAATGGAACGATAGGGCACAAGGCCCCCAATGTTGAGAAGAAAAACAACAAGAACAACAAAACATAAAATCAGTTACAAACACAAACCTAAAAAAACAACATTATGAAAAAACAAACCTACCAAGAGCCGCTTATGGAGGTGGCCGAAATTGGGCTTGAGAATGGCATTGCCGTTTCGGGCGAAACAATCATTGTGGACGGAGGCGAAGGCTTCGGTCTGGACTTTTTGGACGAGGAAAACTAACGAACTAAAGGAGGAACCAAACAATGAAAAAGATTTCTATCTATATGATGGCATTGCTGGCCGGAGGTTTTGCAATGTCGTGCGCAAACAATGATTTGGACTTTGTGGAGCCCGAAGGTCAGCAGCCTGCACAGGGCAACTTCCGCATCAGCGCAACCATTGACGAGATTAGCCGTACCAGCGTAGACGAGGATAGCAAGATTGCTTGGAGCACCACCGACAAGATTAGTGCTTGGGTTGAGGGTGGTAGCAGCAACGCGCCCCTTGCTTGGAGCGAGTCGGCTGAGGGTGCAACCGTTGCAACCTTCAGTGGCGATGTTACCGAGCCCGAGGCCCAGAGCTTCGGTTTCTATGCCCTCTATCCCTATGCCGAGAGCTATGGCGACAACGTGGAGAGCGTGGCTCTGACCATTCCTTCGACCGTGGAGCAGGCCAAGAGTATCAACGACCTTGTTGGCAAGAGCGACTTTATGCTTGCCTCCAAAACCCTCACCAAAGGCGAGGATTACAAGGCAACCTTCACTCACCCCTTGGCATTCGTAAACATCGTGATTGATGGCAGCACCAGCATCTGGTCGGATGGCGTCATCAAGTCGCTTACCATCAACGCTCCCGTGAGCATTGTGGGCGATGTTACCGCCAACCTCAAGGAGAAAACCATCTCTCCCGCAGACGAGGCCGCAGGTAAGACCCTCACCATCAACTTTGGCGAGGACGCAGTGATGAGCGCACAGCAGAACGCTTGGGTGGCCATCAACCCCGCACTCACCGATGGCACCACCAATTGGGAGTTTGTGTTGCTTCTGACCAACGGTCAGCAAATCACCTTCTATGTTGCTCCCAAGAAGTTGGAGGCACAGACCAAGTACACCTTCACTTTCAACCAGATTGAGAAATGGATTGCCCGCAGGGACAACGACCATTCACTCACCACCAACTACGCTGCCGCCAAGTCGTATGACCTCGTTGCCGATGGTGGTAGGGCCAACTGCTACATCATCCCCAATGGCGGTATGTACAAGTTCGCTTGCGACCGTCCTTTGCAGAGCGACAAATCCTTCACTCTCTCCGGCATTACCGCTGCCGACTGGCTGTGGGCTACCGGCGAGCAGAGCGCAACCTCGTTCACCGAGGCCGATGTGCCTGTCTACAGCGTTAGTATGAGCGGCAACAACATCTTCTTCCGCGTGAAACCCAACGCAAAGGGCAATGTGATTATTGCAGCCACCAATGACAGTGGCGAGATTGTGTGGAGCTGGCACTTGTGGTTGCTCCCCAACCCCGAAGTATTCACCACCACCCACCGTATTCGTGGCAATGGTTGGGACTTGGCTGGTTGCAACCTCGGTGCAACTTCCAACGCTGTTAAAGATGTGAACTCCTATGGCTTCTTGTATCAGTGGGGCCGCAAGGATCCATTCCCAGGCGCAGGCAGTATTGGTTCTACGACTGCAAGCAGCGAGGCTACCATCTTCGTTGACCTTACCCAGAAATATGTATTCAATACCAAGTCTGGTCTTACCTTCAAATCGGGAATTAGGAACAGTGCTATGGGTAGCGATGATTTGGATTTCATCACAAAGAACCCCACCACCTTCGTCCACTACAATTCAGAGAAAGTTGCAGGTGATGTTGCCGGTGCGGGCAAGAACACTTGGGCCTACAACCTCTCGTTGGAGGAGTTTAAGGCTTTATGGGGTAGTGCAACCAACAAGAAGACAGTTTACGATCCCTGCCCAGCAGGTTATGTTGTTATTACGAAGAGTGATGCTTGGTATAATACGACCACTCGATATGCCGATTTCACCAAGGATGCAGAGGGCGTGAATGGTTACTTGTTCGCCGCAATGCACGAAAACTCGATTGGCTCGTCCTACTATCCTGCAACAGGCGACCGCAGGTCAGGTAAACTTACCAATGTGGGCTTCTCCGGCTACTATTGGGCCTGCAACTTCCACGCCACAAATAACATTAACTGCCCCTATGCACTCTCTCTTGAAGGTGGAAAGAAAACAAGTGGACAAGGTCAGCCACAAAGGGCTTATCCTATTCGTTGCCAGAAGCAGTAGGGAATAAGATAACCTTTCACACACGCATAATTGACCGAGGAGGGGGCAATGGGCTACCGCTGTCCCCTCCTTATTTGAAGCAACCGAAACAAACAACCCAAGAATGAAACGATTTCTCTTTGCAGTGTTGACGCTGCTCGGCTCGCTCCTGTGCGCCACCGCAGAGGTGCGACTGCCCGACATTATGAGCAGCAATATGGTGTTACAGCAGCAATCGGATGCAACCCTCTGGGGATATGCCGAGGCTGGTAGCAAAATCACCATCAGGCCCTCATGGAGCAAGCAGGTCTACACCACCCAAACCTCCTCCGAAGGCGAGTGGATGGTGAAAGTGGCCACACCAAAGGCCTCCAACACCCCCTACACCATCAGTGTGCAGGAGGACAAAACTACCCCCACAGTGATTGAAAACGTACTCATCGGAGAGGTGTGGTTTTGCTCCGGCCAGTCCAATATGTTTATGCCCCTGAAAGGCTACACAAGTCAGCCCGTGGAGGGAGGCGTAGAGATGATTCTCAACAGTGGCGAAAACAAAACCGTGAGGGTGGCCCTTATCAGCAAGCGTGCCGCACTCACACCACAAGAGAAGGTAGACGGAAGGTGGATGGAGTGCAACCCGCTCAATGCGCAACTCTTCTCCGCAACCGCCTACACCTTTGCTCTGCAACTCAACCGTGTGTTGGACATCCCCGTGGGCGTGATTACTTGTAGTTGGGGTGGCTCGCACGTGGAGGGGTGGATGCCCAAAGAGCTCCTCAACGAGTTGGGCTACGAGGATGTGGACCAGCACGCAGCCGACGAAAAGCGTGGCAATGGCAGACCTATGGTTATGTACAACGGTATGCTCTACCCCCTGCGACACTACACCATCAAAGGTTTCCTCTGGTATCAGGGTTGCTCCAACGTGAAGGAGTACCACAACTATGCCCGCTATCAGACCGCAATGGTGGACCACTGGAGAGAGTTGTGGGGCTTGGGCGAGTTGCCCTTCTACTTTGTGGAGATTGCCCCCTACGACTACCTGCCCGCCGACCGCAAAGGTTATATGTTGCGTGAGCAGCAAAGGCTATCGCTCGATATGATTCCCAACAGCGGTATGGCCTCCACCGTTGACCTTCTGAAGCCCTACGAAACAAAAGTTATCCACCCCTCACGCAAAAAAGAGGTGGGACAAAGGCTCGCGATGTTGGCACTCCAAAAGAGCTACAAGGTGCCCGGCATTGAGGGCGAAAGCCCACGCTTCGTGGGTATGGAGTACAGAGAGGGTGGAAAGGTTGTGCTCTCGTTCACCAACTGTCGAGGCGGCTTCTCCACCAAGGGCCCCGTAAGTGGCTTTGTGGTGGCAGGCGAGGACAAGGTGTTCTACCCTGCAAAGGTGGAAATCCTCTCCCAAGAGCGCAAAATCGCACTCTCGTGTCCCGAGGTTAAGGAGATTGTGGCGGTGAGGTATCTCTACGACAACGTGTTATTCGCCAATCTGCACAATATGTGGGAGCTGCCCGTTTTGCCGTTCCGCACCGATGATTGGGAGATTGAGTAGGCACCCACACACTCCGCAAACTACGCAAGAAAAGTATCAAAACAAAGAAACACAAGATATGAAGAAACAATTATTCGTTCTCTTGGCTCTCGCTCTCGGTTTGGCCGCTTGTGGTGGCACGTCCGACAACATCCCGCAGGGAGCCAAGGAGATTCTCAAAATCGTCAAAGCACCCACCTTCCCCGATGTGGACTACAACATCGTGGACTTCGGTGCGGTGGCCGACAGCCTCGTGGACTCGCGCAAGGCCATCAACGATGCCATCACAAAGTGTAGCGATGAGGGTGGCGGTCGTGTGGTTGTGCCCGCAGGTGTGTGGGCTTGCAACGGCTCCATCATCCTGAAGAGCAACGTAAACCTCCACGTGTCGGAGGGAGCAACAATCCTTTTCAGCGAAAAAACCACCGACTATTTGCCCGCAGTGCTGACCGTGTGGGAGGGTACCGAGATGTTCAACTACTCCCCCCTCGTCTACGCCTACCACTGCAACAACATCGCTCTGACCGGTAAGGGTACGCTCAACGGAAGAGCCAAAAACGGGTTCGCCAAGTTCCGCCCACAGCGCTCCGCTATGCAGGGCACGCTGCGTCAGATGGGTATCGACCAAGTGCCCGTGAGGGAGCGTTACTTTGGCGCAGAGTCCATTATGCCCCCAAGTATGGTGCAGCCCTTCGGTTGCAAAAATGTACTCATTGAGGGTGTAACCCTGCTCGACAGCCCCTATTGGGTTATCCACCCCGTGTTCTGCGACAACGTAACCGTCAGGGGCGTGGAAATCAACAGCTGGAATCTCAACAACGATGGTTGCGACCCCGAGTACACCACCAATGTACTCATTGAGGATTGTACCTTCACCACCGGCGATGACGCCATCGCCATCAAAGCAGGTCGCGACCAAGACGCTTGGCGCATCGGTCAAAAGACCGCCAACATCGTAATCCGCAACTGCCACTTCAAGTCGCGTTGCAACGGTTTGTGCATCGGTAGCGAGATGGCCGCAGGTGTGGAGAACGTCTATATGTATGACGTGGTTATCGACCGTTGCTACAGCGGCATCTACTTCAAGTCCAACCTCGACCGTGGCGGTTTCATCCGCAACGTGTGGGTGAACAACATCCTGTGCGACTTCGTCAAGACCGCCTTCATCCGCTTCGAGACCAACTATCACGGAGCAAGGGGTGGTTTCTACCCCACAATCTTTGAGAACTTCGAGATTAGCAACGTGGTGGGCAACAAGTCGGCCGAGTGTGGTTTCTATGCCGTGGGTATCGAGGGCTACGAGATGCGCAACATCCACCTCTCCAATGTGGAACTCAAAGAGTGCCCCGTGCCCTATATGCTCAAGAACACCCGCAACGTGGTCTTTGACAATGTGGTTATCAATGGCGAGCAAATGGCCAATAGGCCCGACTTCACCGCGCAGGATAACCTCCAGCTCAAAACCGACTAAACAAGCCCCCAAAACAGGCCGTAGAGAGAAAATCAGATTGTTTACACAAAAACTTTTTGACACCCCCACCCTATGAACAAGAGAACTCTGTTGGCAACCATACTCCTCGCGCTCCCGATACTCGGTGTCGGGGCGCAAGGAGTCATTCCACGCTCGCTCCTTAACAACTCACACGATGTGGAGTCGCTCCACAATTGGGGGCCCTACTCCAAGCGTTATGCCGGCATTTCGCACATTGCCGACCTCGGCTCCGGCGTGATGGTCGATTTTTCCGTTATGCCCGGCTACTATCGCAGGAGCTATATGGTGCCCAATGTGCTCTATGAGTCGGGCTACCATCCGTGGCGTTGCAACCCCGAGATGACGCAAATAACCTATCGTTATGAGTTGGAGTGGAAAGACAGAGTCTATGTGGACGTTACCTACCATCTACTCGACAGTCAGAGGGTGCTCGTGGAGATGGAGTGTGTGAACAACACCTCCGTAAATCAAAACCTTCTGCTCCAAAACGTGGCCTCACTCGCCTGTGCCGAGGAGTATCCCATTGTCGCCCTGCGTGGGGCCGAGCAAGCGGAGGTACTCTACGGATGCGACTACTCGTTCTTTGAGCCCGCCGTAAGAAGGCACGACTACGCGCTGGTCTATGACGGGTGGCGCAGAGGCGAAAAGAGGGACGCTAATGCACTGAGTGGCAGCGTGCTGTCGGCCTTTGGCGAGAACAAAGGCGACAAGGTTGCCTACCACTTTGGCGAGGTTGGCAGTAGCAGCAGCGAGCCCCGAATGGTAGCACTGAGGTGCAAAGCACCCGAAGGCGCAGAGTGTTCCTTGGAGGTTGCCGGAGAGCAGGTAAGCCTACGTGGCAGTGGTCGCTTTGAGTTGGTACAGTTGGGTGTGGAGTTGCCAAAGAGTGGGCAGCTTCTCATTGAGTCGTTGGGTGGCGGTTGCCCCGTGGTTATTGATGCAGTGGTGGTGGGCTCGGCAGAGGCTCTCGCCAAGGTGGAGGTGGTAGGAGCCCCCATCCGTCATCGCCCCACGCTGCACAAGAGCGAAGGCTATTTCATCGCAAAATATGAGGCCACCGACAACCACTACGGCGTGGCGTGGAACTACAAGGATAGCGAGGTGAGGGAGTTCGCCAATGGGGAACTTGACGTCTTTATGCGCCGAGGGGTGCACCGTCATCCGCCCAAATATTTCAATGGCGACAACAAGGGCCACTTCATATCGGCCTTCCAGAGGCCCATCGTACTATCGCCCCACAGCACCAAGACCATCTATAACCTCTTGGCCACAGGCGAGCGTGGGGAGGTGGAGGCCGCTCTGAAGCATTTCAACCTCAACGAGGCCGCCGTGGTGGCCGAAGCACACAGCGCAAAGAGTGCCACCCCGCAGCGCGAATTCCTGCCCCAAGCGGCAGAGTATGCACTCGGGGAACAAATCCTTGAGACCACACTGCTGACCAATGTGGTCTACCCCGTCTACACCCAAGGCAACTACATCAGGCACTTCACACCGGGCAAGAATTGGAATAGCCTCTACACGTGGGATTTGGGGTGTATTTCGTGGGCACTGGCACACATCAGCCCCACCAAGGCCTTTGAGACCATACGTGCCTACACCACCGAGCAGGGCGCCCAGTCGGCTTTCATTCATCACGGCACTCCCCTACCGATGCAATTCTTCGCTTGGGCAGAACTCAACAACTCCTCCGCCTACGACAAGGAGTCGGCAGAGTTCCTCTATGGGCGTCTGAAGAGGTACTACGACTTTATGGTGGGCAACCACCCCTACTCCACCACCCGTATGCCCTCGGGGCTGATACGCACGTGGGACTACTTCTACTCCTCGGGCGGTTGGGACGACTATCCTCCACAGCACGAGTTGCGCAGCAACACACACCTCTACCCCTCGGTTGCCCCAGTGGTATCCTCGGCCTACTATCTGCGTGCAGCCAAGATTTTGCGTATGCAGGCCGAAAGGCTCGGCAAAAAGAGCGATGTGGCACACTACACCCGCGAAATAAATGCCCTAAAAGCCGCCATACTGACACACGCTTGGGATGAGGAGAGTGGCTACTTCGGCTATGTGATGCACAACGAAGAGGGCACCCCCACGGGGCTCTATCGTGCCGCCGATGGGAGCAATTTCAACCAAGGGCTCGATGGCGTGTCGCCCCTTGTGGCAGGTATCTGCACCCCCGAGCAAACCACCCGTTTGGTGGACAAAATCTTCTCCCCCAAGCACCTCTGGACCTCGGTGGGTATCTCCACCGTGGACCAAAGTGCATCCTACTACGACCACGCAGGCTACTGGAACGGCTCGGTGTGGATTCCCCACCAGATGATGCTCTGGAAGGCTATGTTGGACAACAACCTCACCGACAAGGCACACCAGATTGCCTTCACCGCCCTGAAGGCTTGGAATGTGGAGTGTAGCGAGAGTTACAACAGCCCCGAACACTTCATCATCTCCTCGGGCCGCGGTGCCGGTTGGCACAACTTCTCCGGCCTCTCATCGCCAATGGCGTGCTGGTACCACTCCTACTTCTGCAAAGGAACACTGACCACGGGTTTTGATGTGGGCGTGGAAAACGGAGTATTCTCGGCGGAGGATAGCCACTACACCGCCACCGTGCGCTTCGACAAGGATGCGGTCGGCAAGAAGGTGGCCATTGTGGCCTGCCTGAACCCCGACCACACCTACCAAGCCACCCTCAACGGCAAGCCCCTGCACACCGAAAGCCCCTACCCCGGGTTGCTCTACGTGTCGTTGGAGGCCTCACGCAAGCCCGCCACGCTGGTCATTGAAGCCAAGTAGTAGAGAGAGGGGTAATTGATGGAGGAAAAACATAACGAGTCCGACCCGCAAAGGTCGGACTCGTTGTATCTGTGTGTGGCCCATTGGGCGCACAAGGGAGGGGGGCTACTCCACCAACGCAATGGTGGCCTCCGAGTAGGCATAACTCAAGCCCATCCGAGGTGTGTCGAGGCTATCACCCGTGTTGATGCGGTGTGTGGTATTGGAGCAGCGAACAACAATGTGGTCGGGGCCCACGGCCTTCAGTTGCACCTTGGGCAAGTCGGAGCAGTGTCCGCACAAGTTCATTCCAACCTTAAGGTCCACACGGTCGTACTCCCTCGGGTAGTCCGAGGTGGTAAGTATGCCCGGGTCGCAGGCCGTAATGTAGCCAACCACCCTACAAACCCTCCACGGCGGCCCCGGAGGGGTGTTTTTCTTTTTCTTTGACTTTGTCATAGCGGTATCGTTTGGGGGAGAAAAACTCTCTTCTCCCGACAAAGTTAGCAAATTCTTGGCACATTATGGCCCCTGCCCGCAAAGAATAAGCAAAAAAACGTGGGTGAGATTGGCGTTCTATTGAAGAATGTGGCAGGGAGTGGCACCGCCATTGAAGGTGAAATGGAGCGTTGAGAGTTGGCTGGCGGGAGCAAAAGGGGCAAAAATAATCTCCGAGGCAAGGTCTGCGGTGAGCCAATTACGGGTTTGGGAGTTGGAAAATGAGGGGCGTGAGTAGTCGCGGAACGATACAAAAAGCACCCTGTTTTCATCGTAGGCCCCTTGCAAGTGCGTTGGGATTTTGCGATAGAGTGAGCGCCCCAATGCGACCACGACAGAACAGCCGTCAGAGAGCAAAATATCAAGCACAGCCCGCTCGATTGGAGAGTGAAAGCCGCTAATTACAATCTTATCAGTTTGAGCAATTTCGTGCGCCCACCGCTTGGCGAGGTCAAGAGCCTCAGGCGGTGCTGTGCGGGATGCAAAGAAGGCAACCAAATATCTATCCAACAACCCTTTGTTACCAGATAAGTCCATAAAAAAAGCGCAGGCTTCTGCATTAACTTACCCAACATCGAGGCCTTGGCTGCCTACAAAACGAATAAGCAACACAGAAAGCCCACGCAGGATGATATA
>JAFVSY010000087.1 GCA_017503465.1 Tidjanibacter sp.
AAAGTTCTTGGCCAGTTGCTCCTCAAAGCGGAGTTGGTTTTGTGCGGTGATGGCAGCAATGGCCTCTGCCCTCTTCTGTTCGTCGTCGATTTGCTCGGCAACCTCGTGCAGATACTTCTCGGGGTGCTCGGCTCGGTCGATGGAGTCGGCCACAAACAGAGCCCTCTGCTCTGCCCAATAGGCTTCGCTTGCTTTGCGGCTCTGCTCTCCTTGATACCAACTGTAGCCAAACAGAATCAGGCCGATAAGCACAAAGCCAATGATACTCTTTTTGTCCATTTCGTTCTTTCTCTTTCTTTTATTTTAGTATGTATTTCAAATTTGGGTTATCACTATTTTTCCTTGCGGTTTGCCATAGCAGCTGCCACGAAGCCCACAAACAGCGGGTGGGGCCTCTTGACGGTACTCTTGTACTCGGGGTGGAACTGCACACTCACATACCAGGGGTGGTCCACTACCTCCACAGCCTCCACGAGTCCGGTGTCGGGATTGATACCCGTAGCCCTCATACCGGCCTTCTCAAACTCGGCATAGAAGGAGTTGTTGAACTCATAGCGGTGGCGGTGGCGCTCGTAGATAATCTCCTGACCATAAGCAGCATAGAGGTGGCTATCCCTTGCAACCTTACAGGGGTAGGCACCCAAACGCATTGTGCCACCCTTGTCCGAAATATTCTTCTGCTCCTCCATCAGCGCAATCACGGGGTGCTGTGTCGGCACTTCCATCTCGCTGGAGTTTGCATCGGTCCAACCAATCACGTTGCGGGCGAACTCAATCACCGAGCACTGCATACCGAGGCAGATACCCATAAAGGGCACCTTCTGCTCCCTGGCATACTTCACTGCGGAAATCTTGCCTTCCACACCACGGTGACCAAATCCGGGGGCAACCAAAATGCCGTCCCAACCGCCCAAGAGCTCCTCGGCAGTGGCATCGTTTACCTTCTCGGCATTGATGTATTGCACCTTGACTTTCACATCATTAACTGCTCCTGCGTGAACAAATGCTTCAACTATCGACTTGTAGGCATCGGGCAGTTCGGTGTACTTACCAACCAGCGCAATATTCACCTGGTCTTTGGGATTTTTCACCTTCTCCACGAAGTCAATCCACGAGGTGAGGTCGCTCTCGCCCTCGCAAGGCAGGTGGAGTTTCTCCAACACAACCTCGTCGAGATGTTGGTCGCGCATCTTCAGGGGCACCTCATAGATGGTGGGCACGTCAATCGACTCCACAACCGCATTAGGCGACACGTTGCAGAACAAGGCCACCTTGCGGCGCAACTCCTGGCCCAACTCCTTATCCGAGCGCAGCACCAACACATCGGGCTGCAAACCGTTCTCCAAGAGCTGTTTCACCGAGTGTTGTGTGGGTTTGGTCTTAAGCTCGCCCGAAGCCCTCATATAGGGCACCAGAGTGAGGTGCAACACCATTGTGTTGCCATAGCCCAACTCATAGCGCAACTGCCTTACGGCCTCAATGTAGGGCAACGACTCGATGTCGCCCACAGTGCCACCAATCTCGGTGATGACCACATCATACCCACCCTTCTTGCCGAGCAACATAATGCGCCTTTTAATCTCGTCTGTGATGTGGGGAATGACCTGCACGGTCTTACCCAAGAAGTCGCCCCTGCGCTCTTTGTTAATCACGCTCTGGTAAATCTTACCCGTGGTCACATTATTGGCCTTGCTGGTGGTGATAGCCGTAAACCTCTCATAGTGGCCCAAGTCGAGGTCGGTCTCTGCACCATCCTCAGTAACGTAGCACTCGCCGTGCTCATAGGGGTTGAGCGTTCCGGGGTCCACATTGATGTAGGGGTCCAACTTCTGGATGGTTACGGTGTAGCCTCGGCCCTGCAACAGCCTTGCCAACGAGGCCGAAATGATACCCTTACCAAGTGATGAAGCCACGCCACCGGTAACAAAGACATATTTTGTCTTGTGTGTTTCGTTCTTAAACATAGCGTTTCAAGTTTACTATATTGTGCGTTGTCGTTTACTCTTCTTCTCTCCCCTGCAACTAATCTTCCTGCTGCTGGCGGTCAATGACGTTGATTTTCTCAATCGTCTCGGCCATCTCCTGCTTGGCCTTCTCAATCTTGTTCTGCACATCCTTGATGAGAGCCTCGGCACCCTTTGAGTGGGCAAAGAAGCCGATGTTGTTCTCCAGCGTAGCGATGTCGCTCTCAAGTTGTTTTACCTTGTTGTAGAGCCTATCGCGCTCGGTGCGCAAACGGCCGGTGTTACCCTTCATAGCACCCACCTTGTTGCGGAAACGCTCAGCATTGCGCTCCTTCTCACCACTACGCAACTCGGCAAACAGGCGGTCGATGGCAGCCTTATACCTCTTTTGCAGGGCATCTTTCTCCTTGATGGGCACAAAGCCAATCTCGTTCCACCTGCGCTGGTACTCCTTGATGACCTCAAAGCCACCTCCATTGAGCGATGCGCCCTCAATCTCCTCCAGCAGAGCCTTTTTGGCAGCCAAATTCTCGGCATACTCGGCATCCACACTGCTGAAGTGCTCGGCCTTGCGTGCAAAGAAGTGGTCGCAAGCGGCCCTAAACCTCTTCCACACAGCGTCGGAGTGTTTGCGTGCCACGGGGCCAACCTCTTTCCAACGCTTTTGCAGGGCGATGAGTTCATCGGAGGTCTTCTTCCACTGCTCGCTCTCCTTGAGTGCCTCGGCAGCCTCGCAAATCTCCAACTTCAACTGAAGGTTGTTGTCCATCTCGGTTTTGATACCCTCATAGAAACTCCTCTTAATCTCAAAGAACTTGTCGCAAGCGGCACGGAAACGCTCATAAATCTTGGCGTTATCCTTGCGGGGAGCAAAGCCGATGGTTTTCCAAACCTTCTGTATCTCAATGAGTTTCTCCGAAGCCTTATTCCACTCCTTGCGGGTAGTTATGACCTGTGTGGTCAGCTCCTCGGCCTTCACACAGAGTTCGGTTTTGAGGTCAAGATTGCGTTTCTGCTCCTCCTTGATACCCTCAAAGTACTCCTGGTGAGCCCTATTGATACGCGACGAAGCCTCCTTGAAGCGTTCCCAAATGCTCTCCTTATACTCGGCAGCCACGGGACCAATCTCCCTCCACTGCTCGTGCAGGTCCTGCAACTTGCGGAAGGCAGCCACAATCGAACTCTCCTCGGCCAGTGCCTCGGCAGCCTCGCAGAGTTGTACCTTTGCCTCGTAGTTGCGCTTGAGGTCAAGGTCACGCAACTCTTTGTTAATCTTTATGTAGTTGTAGAAATTCTCCACGTGGAGGTTGTAGGTCTCCCAAATCTCCTTCACGTTGGCTTGGGGCACCACGCCGGTCTCCTTCCAACGCTGTTGCAGGTCGCGGAAGGTCTGGAAGGTGTGGTTCATTGTCTCGTTGCTGCTGATGAGCTCTTTGAGCTCCTCAATAATCTGCAACTTAACCTTCAGATTTTCCTCCTTAAGGCTCTCCAACGAAGCCATATATTCCTCACGGCGAGTGCGATAGACTCCAAAATACTCCTTGAGCCTAATCTCCTGTGCGTCTACCTCGGGGTGGAAATCCTCGGCCACACCACCCTGCTCCACAAATGCCTTGCGGGCAGCCTCCACATCGGCCCTGTGGTGTTTGTAGAAGGCAACCTTCACTGCCTCCACATCGTAGCGCATACTCTGCACGGGCTTGGTTTCGAGCAGATTGGCAAAATAGTCAACCACTTCGCTCTTGCTCATTGCAGCCAAGTCGGCCACGGAGTCGGCAATGCGGCTGCTAACCTCCTCGCCACTCTCTTCGTTAATTTCGTCATTCTCCAGCGTAAATTCGGGAGCCTCGGCAGCCGAAGCAGCCTCTTCGTCCTCAAAACTAACGCTCTCTTCTTGCACAGCGGCCTCCTCGGCAGGCTGCGTTTGCTCAGCCACAACCTCCTGGGTTGCAGGCTCTTGGGTAGCAACATTCACATCTTCGGCAACGCCGACTTGTTCCTCTGGAACAGGGTTTTGATTTTCGGTAGTCATAATCGTAACTGTTTTACGTTTTACACGTTGCGCACACCGCGCAACATACAACTTACAAAGATAGGCTATTTTGGCCGATTTTCCAACCTCCCTTCAACAATTTTTCACGCCTAAAAATAATTATAGGTAAGGGGTAGGAAATCTCCCCAAAAATAATTACCTTTCGGAGTTTTTGAAATCATAAGACAAAACGCACACACTATGAACTACCGCATCCTGCTTGTTGATGACGAGCCCGACATCCTCGAATTTGTGAGCTACAACCTTCTCAGAGAGGGATTTCAGGTACAAACCGCCCCCAACGGAGTGGAGGCCTTGAAGATTGCCGAGCAATTTGTACCCCACCTTGTGCTGTTGGATGTGATGATGCCCGAGATGGACGGTATGGAGACCTGTCGCCGTATGCGCCAAATGGCTTCGCTCAAGAACACGATGATTGTGTTCCTCTCGGCACGTGGCGAGGACGAGTCGCAACTGGAGGGTTTTGAGTTGGGAGCCGATGACTACATCACCAAGCCGGTGAAGGTCAAACTGCTTGTCAGCCGCCTCAAGGCCATCCTCAAGCGCACCGAGTCGGAGAACGTTACCCCTGCCGAGGAGCCTGCTACGGAGGCTGCGCAAGATGTCATTACCATCGACAAAGAGAGGTTCGTGGTGGTCAAAAATGGCAAGGAAATCACCCTGCCACGCAAGGAGTTCCAGCTCCTCGACCTACTCTACTCCAAGCCCCAGAAGGTCTTTTCGAGGGAGGAAATCTACTCAACCGTGTGGGGTAGCAGCGTGATTGTGGGCGACCGAACCATCGACGTCCACATCCGCAAGTTGCGCACAAAGATTGGCGAGGACCACATCGTAACAATCAAGGGCGTGGGATACAAGTTTCAATAGGGAATTGATTATTACTCAAACAATTATAAACACACAAAAAAAACAGAAAAGAAGATATGGTTATTCTTGTTCTTAACTGCGGTAGCAGTTCCATCAAGTACCAGGTAATCGAAATGTCGGAGGGTGCCGACAGCCTGTTGGCCAAGGGCCTCGTTGAGCGCATCGGCCTCGAGAATGGCGTTCTCACACACAAACCCGTGGGCAAAGAGCCCGTGAAGACAGTTACGGATATTCCCGACCACACCGTTGGTATCGACCTCATCATCAAGGCCATCACCCACCCCGAGAGTGGCGTGGTGAAGACTCTGGAGGAGATTGACGCCGTTGGCCACAGGGTTGTTCACGGTGGTGAGCAGTTCAAGGAGAGTGCCCTGATTGACAAGACCGTGATGGATATGGTGGAGGGTTGCGTTGATTTGGCACCCCTGCACATTCCCGCCAACCTCAAGGGTATCTACGCAATCGAAAAACTCCTGCCCGGAGTACCCCAGGTTGCCAACTTCGACACCGCATTCCACCAGACTATGCCCGCCAAGGCATTCCTCTATGGTATTCCTCGCCGCTACTACGACGAGTACCGCGTTAGGGCCTATGGCTTCCACGGCACCAGCCACCGCTATGTGGCCGAGCAGGCAGCCAAGATGGTCGGCCTTGACATCAACAACTCCAAGATTGTTACCTGCCACATCGGTAATGGCGGCTCGGTAACTGCTGTACTCAATGGCAAGAGTGTTGATACCTCTATGGGCCTCACCCCTGTGGACGGTCTGATGATGGGTACCCGTTGCGGCTCGATTGACCCCGGCGTGCTCAACTTCATCCACACCAAGGAGGGCAAGAGTATGGAGGAGATTTGGAACCTTATCAACAAAGAGTCGGGCGTGTATGGCCTTTCGGGTGGCCACTCGAGCGATATGAGGGACATTCAGGCTGGCGCATTGGCCGGCAACGAGGTTGTTGCAGTGGCCGAGGAGGCCTATTTCTACCGCATCCGCAAGTTCATCGGCTCCTATGCTGCCGCAATGGGTGGCATCGACCTGCTGGTGTTCACCGGTGGTGTGGGCGAGAACGGCCCCGAGATGAGGGAGTATGTGTGCAAAGACCTCGAGTTTATGGGTATCGAATTTGACGCCGATGCCAACCGTGGCGTGAAAGGCCAGGACAAGGTGCTCTCGAAGCCCGAGTCAAAGGTGAAGGTTGTGGTTATGGGCACCAACGAGGAGCTTGTAATCGCCACCGACACCTACAACATTGTAAGCAAACTTAACAAATAACATTCTCAAAACAAAAGAGTTATGATTAAACATCTGGACGACATCGTTGCTGCTGCCAAGGAGCGTGGCAAGAAGAAAATGATTGTGGCCTATGGTCAGGACACCCACTCGATTGGTGCCACCGATATGGCTATCAAAGCTGGTATTGCAGAGGTAACCTTCGTGGGTGACCCCGAGGAAATCAAAAAATCTTGCGAGGCCGAGGGTGTGGATATGAGCCAATACACCATCATCCCCGAGAGCAACGACGTGAAGGCCGTGGAGATTGCCGTGAAGGCTGTCCACAACAAAGAGTACGACGTGCTGATGAAGGGCGTGGTACCCACCGACAAATATATGCGTGGTATTCTCAACAAGGAGTGGGGTCTGCTGCCTCCCAAGGCAACCCTGAGCCACGTTACCGTGTTGGAGATTCCTGCCTACCACAAACTCCTCACCGTGAGCGATGTAGCAGTTATCCCCCAGCCCGAATTTGCACAGAAGGTGTCCATCGCCAAATACCTTGTGCAGACCGCCAAGACTCTCGGCATTGAGCGTCCCAAAGTGGCTCTGATTGCTCCCAGCGAGCAGGTGCTGCCCAAGGTGCCCAGCTCGGTTGAGGCTGCACTGCTTTCGACTATGGGCCAGAGGGGTCAGTTGGGCAAGGCCGACTTTGACGGTCCTTTGGCACTGGATGTTGCCATTGATATGGAGAGCGTGAAGATTAAGAAACTCAGCGGTCCCGTTGCCGGTGATGCCGACTGCCTCCTCTTCCCCAACATCGAGAGTGGCAACGTATTCTTCAAGGCTTGCTCGAAGTTTGGTGGCGCAGAGTTGGCAGCAATGGTTGCAGGTCCCAGCGCACCCTGTGTGCTCACATCGCGTGGCGACAGCACCAAGACCAAACTCTACTCCATCGCTCTGGCTTGCTTGAGCGCAAAATAGGAGAAAAACATAAGTCGGGGCGTGGGGAAGGAAAACCTCCTGCGCCCCGTTTTTCAACCACAAGCATACACTATGACTACGACCTATAAGATTTTGGCCATCAACCCCGGCTCGACATCCACAAAGGTGGCCGTGTTTGAGAACGACAAGGAACTCTTCTCCACCACCCTCCGACACTCGAGCGAGGAGATTGGCCGCTACAAAACCATTTTGGACCAATTGGACTTCCGCAGGGAGGTTATTCTCGAGGCCGTGAAAGCCTCGGGAGTTGCCCTCGGCGACCTCGATGCGGTCATTGGCCGTGGCGGACTGCTCAAACCCATCCCCAGCGGCACCTACGAGGTGAACGCACAGATGATTGAGGACATCCGCCTGCGCCCCGCAGGACAACACGCCTCCAACCTTGGCGCACTGCTCGCCGCAGAAATTGCACAGTTGGCAGGTGTTAAGGCCTACATTGCCGACCCTGTGGTGGTAGACGAACTGCAAGCAGAGGCAAGGCTCACGGGCCTACCCCAAATCAAGCGCGAGTCCATTTTCCACGCACTCAACCAGAAAGCCGTTGCGAGGGTCTATGCCGACAGCATTGGCAGACCCTATGAGGAACTCAACCTTGTGGTGGCACACCTCGGTGGCGGCATCTCGGTGGGTGCCCACCGCAAAGGCCTTGTGGTGGATGTGAACAACGCACTTGACGGCGAGGGTCCCTTCTCACCCGAGAGGGCAGGCACTATGCCGGCCAAAGCCTTTGCGGAGTTGTGCTTCAGCGGTAAGTATACACTGGCTGAGGTGTCGAAAATGCTCTCCGGCAAGGGAGGCATTGTGGCCCACCTGGGCAGCAACGACACCCGAGAGGTGGGCGCACGTGCCGAGGCTGGCGACAAGGAGGCAAAACTCGTGATGGACTCTATGGCCTATGGCGTGGGCAAAACCATCGGCTCTATGTTGGCTGTGCTGAAAGGCGACGTGGATGCGGTGATACTCACGGGTGGCATTGCCTACTCTGCCTACGTTGTGGGCTACATCAAGAGTATGATTGAGCCCCTGGCGAAGGTGGTGGTGATGCCCGGCGAAAACGAGCTTGAGGCCCTTGCGATGAACGCCCAGCGTGTGCTGGAGGGCAAACTCACCCCCAAGGTCTACGAGTAAGCACACACGCAGGACTCAACGAAAGAAACCCTCGGACAGTCAATCGGCATCCGAGGGTTTTTTATTGTCTATCAAGCAGTTAGTGGGGAAATACAACAGCCCACACTGCACCGACTATTTTTTTCTCTTGGGGAAGTAGCCGACAAGGATTTCCTTCATCTCTCGCCAAGCCTCAAGGCGGAAGAGTTCGCCCAGCAGAGCATAGGAGCCAATGCCCACAACGATTTTGACCACAAGCACAACCAAGGCACTCGCACCCGTCAGCAGGTGGCCCACCCCACTCACGATGGCCAACATCACAAGCGTAGCCAACGCAATGGGTACAACGTCTTTAATTCTGCGCCACAGCGACCACTCCCTGACGTAGTGGCGGGCAGCAAGGGTGTTCACAATCATATCCGACACAAAAATCGCCACCTGACCCCACGCAATGGCCCTGATACTGATGGGGATGGTGATAGCCAGCACTGCCGTGGCAATGAGTTTCTTCACAAACTCGATGCGGAAAATCATCTTGCCATCGCTGCACACCTTCACGATGTTGAACGAAATCACCGACAGCGGAGCCAGCAGTCCACCAATGCTCAAAATCTGCAAGTAGGGCACCGCAGGCAGCCACACCTCTGGCAGCAGGGCACGGAACATATCCTCGGCCACAAAAATCAGCCCACCCATCAGTGGCAACATCACAAAAGCCCAGAGCACAAACACCTTACGGGCGTTGAGTGCAAGTTTTGGTTTATCATCCTTCTGGCGCGAGAAAGCGGGGAAAGTCACGTTCAGCACCGCCATAATGGTCGAGGTGACGGGCATCTCCTTAATCTTGTTGCCTCGGTCGTAGTAGCCGAGTTCGGCCTTGGTGTAGAACTTGCCGATGAAGAGGTTGGAAATCTGATAGTAGATGTTACTCACGAGGTCGCTCAACAGTATGCGTGAGCCATAGCGGAACATTCCCTTGATGCGGTCGAGCGAGAACATCCACTTGGGCCTCCAACTACTACCCCACCACAGCATCACGGTCTTAACCACCACAACACCAAGCCTTTGGCCTACCAGAGCCCACACACCCAAGCCCTCCACAGCCATCCAAATGGCTACGCCGCTCGACACCGCATTGGCCACCAGCGTGTAGAGCGAGAGTCGCTTGAACTCCATAGAGCGCGACAAGATGGCGTTTTGGATATTAGAAAGCGAGTTGATGGGGATGAGCAGGTAGAGCACCGGAGCCAGCACCACAAACTGCGGCACATCGAAGAAATTGGCAATAGCAGGCGAGAGTGCCACCAGGAGGGTGTAGAGAGCCACCGAGATGGCAATGTTGACGTAGAACACCGAGGAGTAGTCCACATCGTCCACCTCGCTCTTACGAATAAGGGCCTGAGAAAAGCCACTATCCACAAGCGGCATAAGTATGGCAGGGAAGGCAGCCACAATGGCCATAATACCATAATCCTCGGGCGAGAGCAGGTTGAGCAACACAAGGCTCACGGCAAGTTGCAACAAGGCCGAGCACACCTTCTCGATGGTGGACCACGCCACTCCCTTCACAACCTTATGTTTCAACTCTGCTGCCATCTTCGTTTCCTATTCTCACTACCTTTCCCCACGCCCACACACGCCTACTCAAAGAGGAAAACCTCTTCGCCCTCGGCGTGCATATAGAACTTTTCACGGGCATATTTTTCAAGGAAAGCGTCGTCCTTGAGGTTTTCCAAAAACAGGCTATCTCGCTCAATCTGAACCTCAAAGGCCTCCCTTTCGGCCTTTAGCCTACGCACCGAAGCCTTGGTCTTGAAGTAGTCCACAAGGGGCAGGTCGGCAAAAAACACCACCAGCACCACAAAGACCAGAGTAGCAAGACCCCAATGCCAATATTTTTTCAGAAAATTTTTCACGTTTTCCCTCCTTACAACGCTTTCATTGAGCAGTCACAAATATCACTCTTATGGAATGTGCATAAACTTGTGCACCTGCACCGACACGTTCCACCTCGGGTGTGCTTTGGCATACTCAACCACGTCGCCAATGACAGCCTCATAGCGGCTCCATTCGGGCTGCAGGTAGAGCAGGCACTCCTCGCCCACCCTTGCTGCACACTCCTCGGCCCAAGCGAAGTCCTCGGCACTCTCCACGATTACCTTCAGCTCGCTCGCCACGGCACACACCTCATCCAGAGGAGCCCTCTGGCGTTTGGGCGAAAGGCATACCCAATCGAACTCGCCACTCAAAGGCGAAGTGCCCGATGTTTCGAGAAATATCTCCAAACCCTTCTCTTTCAGCCCTTTGGTAAGCAGTCCGAGGGGATAGAGCAGTGGCTCGCCACCGGTAATCACGATGGCCTGCGCTTCATAGGAGGAGGCACGAGCAATAATCTTCTCCACCTCCACGGGTGGGAATTTGCGTGCGTCCCACGTGAACTTTGCATCGCACCATTTGCACCCCACATCGCAACCGCCCAGGCGTATAAAATAGGCGGGCTTACCACTATGGAAGCCCTCGCCCTGAATTGTATAAAAGTCCTCCACAAGGGGCAACAACCTACCCCCTTGGAGTATGTCGGTATCAATCCTACTCATTTACAACCGTGTAGATATCTTTGAGATTGCGGCCCAACTCATCGTAGTCCAAACCAAAGCCCACGATGAAATCGTTGGGAATCTCCAAGGCACGATACTTGACATCGTAGTCCTTACTGAACTTGCTGGGCTTGAAGAGCAGGGTGGCAATCTCCACACTTGCGGGACGGTGGCCGGCCAACGAGCGCAACAGGTGCTCCATACTCTCGCCTGTGTCCACAATGTCCTCCACGATGATGACGTGGCGGCCCTCAATATTGTTGCGCAAACCGATGAGTTCCTGCACCTTACCCGTGGAAGCAGTGCCCACATAGGAGGAGAGTTTCACAAACGACAACTCGCAGGGGAAGTTGATTTTCTGCATCAACTCGCTCATAAACATAAAGGCGCCATTGAGCACACCCAGGAAGAGAGGAGTCTCAACATCCTTGTAGTCTTCGTTGATTTTATCGCCCAATGCGGCAATGGCCTTGTCGAGTTCGGCATAGGGGATGGAGAGTTCAAAAGTCTTATCGTGCAAGACTACTCTGGGTTTGTTGTTCTCTTGATTCATAGCAAGTGGCTGTGTTAAAAAATGTTTGGAGCCGCGCAAATATACCCACTTGTGGGGATACACCGTGGCCAAATTATAATTACCTTTGCAAAGGTAATAAAAATTTATATGAACGAAAACATCATAGGCGCTCTTTTACTCACACTTTTTGCCGGTCTTGCCACCGGCATTGGTAGTGTCATCGGTTTTTTTGCCAAGCGCACCAACAAGAAGTTCCTTTGCTTTTCGCTCGGTCTGTCGGCCGGAGTGATGGTCTACATATCGTTTATGGAGATGTTGCACACCTCTCGCATAGAGTTGGAAACTCTGCTGGGCGATGCGCAAGTGGGTGACCTTGTGGCCATTGGGCTCTTCTTTGGTGGCGTGTTACTGGCGGCCCTCATCGACAAACTTATCCCCGAGACCGAAAACCCCCACGAACTCCACAACGTGGAGGAGATGCAGGGTGAGGACAACCAAAACCACCACCACGCCAATATCAACCGCCTCAAACATATGGGCCTCGTTACGGCCCTAGGTATTGCCATCCACAACTTCCCCGAAGGTATTGCCACCTTTATGGCCGCCTATGAGGACATAGGTATGGGCTTGGCCATTGCAGTGGCGGTAGCCATCCACAACATCCCCGAAGGCATTGCCGTGTCGGTGCCCATCTACCACGCCACCGGCAGCCGCAAGAGAGCCTTTTGGTACTCCTTTGCTTCGGGCCTTGCCGAGCCACTCGGAGCACTGCTTGCGTGGGCACTGCTGATGCCGTTCCTCTCGCCCGTGCTGTTGAGTTGCGTGATGGCAGCCGTTGCGGGCATAATGATTTACATCTCGTTTGACGAACTCCTACCCGCCACCCACCAATATGGCGAAAACCACATCGCCCTGCTGGGCATCTTCCTCGGTATGGCGATTATGGCCGTGAGCCTCATACTGCTGTAAGTAAGGGCAAAGCTCAACAACAAAAGGCGTGTAACCTTCGGAGTTACACGCCTTTTGTTGTGGTCCAAACCTTACCCTATTTCACTTTGGTCGAACGTGGGCCGACATAGGAGCGTTTGAGCCCACCGAAGTCGAGCACAATCTTCTGCACCACCACTCCTGCATCGCCACAGAGTATCTTCAGCGTGTGGCGACCAGCGCCGTCCACCTTCATTGTAGTCTTTTTGATGGAGCAGTTTTTGAGCACATTCTCGCTCCAAGGCTGGGAGTACTCGTGCGATGAGATGGTGGGCGTGGCCACAAACATATCGTCAATGCTTACCCCATAGCGCAACTCCTTGTTGGTGGCATCGTGGCCACCATACTCGTTGCCAAATTCCTCTTTATCATAGAGTTGGAAGGTGGGCAGGGTGTAGGTGTAGACATCCACCGAGCCCTCGCTGAAGGTGTAGAAGTCATACTCCAGGCAGGGGCCCTTTTCGTAGAGATTTTGCTCCTTGGCCAGAGGGTTGCCCATCTGCACCGAGGTGTTCTCCACGCCGAGGTTCTCAATCAGCATCATCTCAATATCCTCGTTCTCCACCTTGCGATGGAACTCCGCAGCAGGAATCGACACATAGCCCCTATTCTCCACAAACAGCCCTGCAAGGCTCTCTGCGCCCTCCTCCACCTCGGGGTTAAAGACCGACACAGCCACTCGCTTGGAGCCACCTGCACCCACAATGTGGATATACTCCAGCAATTCCTCGCCCTTGGGCACCGCACTCCAATCAATGGCCACCTGCACCTGCTCTTGCTCCTCCACGATACCGCAAACCTTGTCGGTCACTATCCAATCGGCCGAGCAAGTAAGGCTCCACTCAAAGGGCTCACACCCTTTGTTGTAAATCTCCAGGCGGTGGGTTTCGGGCAACAGGGCATTGAAGGTGGGCAGGGCGGCATAGTTGGCTCCACCACGCACCACATCGTTCTCCTCACACCACACACCCATAACGGCCCCACCTTTGAGTTCAATGGAGTCCAACTTGGGGGTGTTGAAGTAGCGAGCCGTCACCCCGTGGCGCAGGCTCATCATCCCCTTCCACTTGCCCCCGAGCAAGCCATTGTAGTCGGCTGTGAGTGCTTTGAGTGTTTGCTCACTTGCCAGCGACTCCCCACGCAACGAGTTGGTTGCGGCACGTCCCTGGGTTGCATACCAGCGGTTTTTCTGCGCCAGCAGCAACATTCGGTTCATCTCCTCGCTTCCCCTCACGGGATAGTGCACAAGTTGATAGTAGGCCGCCCGAGCCTCCTCGGGTAGCAATTCATAGAGTGCCGACGACCTCTGCCCCAGGGCCTTGTAGTCGGCCAGGCGACCATCGGCTTCGTTGTAGTTGGCGAAGGAGTAGTCGGTGTCGGTAACAATTTCGTGCTTGTTATACTTGGTGTTCCACTCAACCCCCCACCCCATATATTCGGGCTTACTCGTGAAAGCCAAGCGGTAGTATTCGTTCATAATGTGGCCGAGTTCGTCGGTGTACTCCTCTCCGAATATGCCTCCCAACCAACGTCCGTGGGCGGTGGCAACACTCTCATAGTCAAACGAGTGGAAGTCGTAGGCCATATCGAGAAAGAACTCCATTGCGAACTCACAGGGTTTGATGTCGCCCACGTTGAGCAACCAGATGCGGTCACCACCAGTGGCATAGACCTTCGACAACTCCTCATACATAAGTTGTGGAGGTGTGGTGCAGAGCCACAGGTAGTCGTGGGGCTTGCCGTGGTAGGAGACGTGGTAGTAGACACCCGAGCGGCCCGAGCGCAACCTCTCCCGTGGGTTGCTCAGTCGTTTCATATAGCCAAAGTTGTCGTCGGGCCAAATGATGGTAACCTCGTCGGGCAGGTGCATACCCCTCTCGTAGATGTCGAGCACCTCCTTGTAGGGGGTGAAAGCCTGCGGTATCTCTGTGAGTGGTTTTTGGATGATGTCGCTCAAAATCTGCCTTTGGTCGTCGAGTGCGTTCTCCAGGATAGCCTTGCGGTCCTCAAAACTACGACTACCCTCCATTGCCTTGTCGTGCAGGCCACGCAGGGCGAGCGTGTAGACGTTTTCGTACATTCCGTTCTCCTCCACCCTTTTGCGCAACACGCCATTGATGGTAGCCTTGTTGGTCTGGTAGTTCCACTCTCCCTGCACCTTTTTGTTCCACTCTCGGGCATTGTTGTAGAGCAGTGGCTCGCAGTGTACCGAGCCCATCACTATGGCATAGCTGTCGGCCACCACCTTGTTTTCGGCAATCTCGTTGAAGGCCACCGAGCGGCGGTGCATTGCGGGGCAGAGGTAGTTGGCCTTCAGGCGTAGGAGCAGTTCACACACTTTGGCGTAGGTCTTGGGGCCAATGGTACCTGCCTCGGGCTCAAAGGTATTGGTTGCCCAGGGAAGCAGTCCCCAATCCTCGTCGTTGATAAAAATACCTCTATACCTGACTGTTGGCTCGGCCGACACAAAGGGCTCTACCCCCACGGCCACCCTCGCACGCCTCCTGATGGGCACATCGGCCCACCAATACCAGGGCGACACCCCAATGGCCTCCGAGATGGATAGCAGACCATAGGCGGTACCCCTGCGATCGGAGCCTGCCACCACCAGCGCACGTCCAATGCCCTTGAAGGGGCGCTCCACGCAGAAAACCCCATAGCGTTCCCAACCGCCCTCGTAGGCACTCACATCAATCCTACCCTCGGCCACAAGTCGGTCCACAAGGGCACTCTGGCCAATGGTGCCCACCACAACCACGTTGGCAGCCGAAGAGGGCAACGAGGTGGTCACTCGGGGTCTGCGACCACTCACGGCCTTCACGTCGTCCGCAAAGAGGGTTGCAACCTTGCCCACCACCTCGGCATCGGCCGAGTCGTAGACGATAGTGGCGGTGCGGCGACCCGAGGCAATCTCAAAGGCCCCCTTTTCGTCCGACAAAGCCACCTGGGCCGACACCCCAAAGGTGGTACCCAAGAGCAGCAGTGTCAATAGTTTACACACTTTTCGTATCATAGCAATCATTCTTCTCTCACACATTAGAGTGGTTGGTCGGTGTAGTAGACAAAATCACGCACAAAGAGTTTGTAGGGCTTCTGGTAGTTGGTCCAGCGGAGCTCCAACTCATAGTCGCCCTTGGGAAGGCCATAGATGTGGTAGATGTCGTAGCGACGGTGCAGGAAGTTGATGGGCATATCAAAGGTGGCCGCCTTCTCGCCATTGAGATAGAGGTCGAACCAGGCCACATAGTCCTCCGAGCCCTTGCCCTGGCGCATTGTGCCGTGGAGAATGAAGCCTGTGCCGTGGAATTTGGCGCGGAACACGTTGTCGGTCACATTCTCATCGAGGTGTATGCGCTCCACGGGATAGAGTCCCTCGAAGCACTGCTCGAGTGCCACGGGCTCAATCTTGGTGCGGGGGATAACAAAGTTCTGCTCGGTAACCTCACCACCAGCCCTGCGGACCACCTCGGTGGCGTGTTTCATACCGAGGGCGTAGACATCCTTCATTGAGGAGTCCGTGTAGGGGAATTTCACCTCGTCCACGAGTTCGATTGAGCGTGTCCACTCCTCTCCAATGCCCTCATAGCCGAGCATCACACCGAGGATACCACCTGCTGTTGCGGGGTTACAATCGGAATCCTGACCGCATCGTGTTGAGATGTCGAGCGTCTTATAAAAATCCTTTTCGCCATAGAGCAGTCCCATAACCACATAGGCCGAGTTGAGCGCAGCGTCGATGTTGTACTCGTGCAACACACCATAGCCACAAGCGATGTCCTCCTCGCCGTGCAACTGCTGCAACTCCTCCCAGGCGGCCCTCCAATCGGTGGGATACTTGCGCCAGAGGGCAATGGTGTTGGCGATGCACTTGTGGTAGCGACTCTCGGCAGGGATAGCCTTCAGAGCCTCGGTTACGACCTCCTCCACGCTGTCGCTCACGAAGGCCATTGCATACATTGCAGCCACATAGACACCCCCATAGTAGCCATCACCATAGTTCATAATGTGGCCCACCTTGTCGCAAAAACGGCTCGACTCGTTCACCAAACCGGGCGACATCAGACCGATGAAGTCGGCCTCAATCTGGAAGTCGATGTCGTCGGCGTGGGGATTGTTGAGCCAATGGCCCGACTGTGGGGGCATAATGCCACGCAGGATGTTGTAGCGGGCAATCTGGTTGGCGTGCCAGAGTTTGTAGTCGGCACCGGCAAAGGTGGTAGCGAAGATGTCCACGGGTGCATCCATACCGTGTTTTTCGATTACCTCCATAAAGCAGATGTCCATATAGATGTCGTCATAGAGGCCCGCACGCTTCTCGAAGGTTGTCTTCACGTAGTCATCGTACCACGGAATCTCGTGCTCCTCGGGGATGGGCACTCCCTTGAATTTGAACTCGGTGGGACCACCATAGGTGCAGCCGATGACCTGACCGGCCCAGCCTCCCTTGATTTTGTCCTGCATTGTGGCCTTTGAGATGACGTAGGGCTCGTTGCTGCGGCAACCACCCAGCGAGAAAAGAATCACTCCCACTGCGGTCCAAAGCGAAAATGTGTGTTTCATACGGTATGGGTTCAATAGTTTGTTTTGACAGTTCACTTTCCGAAGTGCAAAGTTGCACAAACAAATGTACCAACAACTTTCCGTCCCTCCAAAGGTTTGAATTATTGTGCTCTACTTTTGAAAAATCCTTGCATCGCCGAACTATTCAATGATGCTATCGCCTATTTTCATCCTCCCTCCGCACACTCTCCAAACAACAAAAAAGCGTGTGCTCCGCCATTGGAACACACGCTTTTCGTTCAATGATTATCGTTACGCCACCCGGCCTAAACCAAGCCCGAGAAGCCCATAAAGGCCATTGCCAGAATACCTGCGGTAATCAGTGCGATGGGCACACCCTTCACAGCCTTGGGAGTGTCGGCCAACTCGAGCCTCTCCCTCAAACCTGCAAAAATCACAAGCGCAAGAGCAAAGCCAAGTGCAGTGGAGATGGCATAAACAACCGACTCCACAAGATTGAACTCCTTCTGCACAAGCAGCAGAGCCACACCAAGCACAGCACAGTTGGTGGTAATCAGAGGCAGGAAGATACCCAGAGCCTGATAGAGCGAGGGTGAAATCTTCTTCAGAATAATCTCCACCATCTGCACCAACGCAGCAATCACCAGGATGAACACAATGGTCTGCATATACTCCATACCCAGCGGCACCAACACGTAGTACTGCAACAGGTAGACAACCAGCGAACTGATGGCCATAACAAAGGTAACCGCAGCACCCATACCCATAGAGGTCTCCACCTTGTTGGACACACCCAAGAAGGGGCAGATACCCAAAAATTGCGACAACACAACGTTGTTCACAAATATTGCTCCAATGATAATAGCGAACATCTCCATAGTCTATTACTTTTTAGCGGTTAATTTACGGAACAAAATCATCAGGTAGCCCAGCACGATGAAGGCACCGGGGGCAAGCACAAAGATGAGTGCGCCACCACCCTGCCACAAATCCATACCGAAAATCTGGCCATTACCCAAAATCTCCCTCACCATACCAATCAGTGTGAGCGACAAGGTGAAGCCCAAGCCAATGCCTGCGCCATCCAAAGCCGAAGCCCACACACCGTTTTTCGAAGCAAATGCCTCGGCACGGCCCAAGATGATACAGTTCACCACAATCAGCGGAATGAACACACCCAGAGTGTTGTAGAGGTCAGGCAGGTAGGCCTGCATCAGCAGCTGCACAACCGTAACAAACGATGCAATCACCACGATGTAGGCAGGGATACGCACCTTGTCGGGGATGAGGTTCTTAATCAATGAAATCACAATGTTCGACATAATCAGCACGAACATAGTCGCTGCGCCCATACCCATACCATTGGCGGCAGAGGAGGTAGTAGCCAGCGTGGGGCACATACCCAACACCAATACGAAGGTGGGGTTGTTCTTCACAATGCCCGAAGTAAAAGTCGATAAATTCTTACCCATAGTTTTCTATCTCTTCGTATTAACGTACTACTTGTGTTTGCAATTTGCGCCACAGTTGCCGTGAGGGCCCTTGCCACACTCTTTGGCCTCCTCCTGGGTGCAACCACCACAAGCGGGAGCCTCGGCTGCAGCAGCAGCGCTCTCGGCTTGCGCTTTGAGCTGGGTTGCCGAGGTATAGGCGGTTACCTCACCCGTGGTAACACTCTTGAAGGCGGCGTAGGCACGAGCCACAGCGTCTGTATAGGCCCTTGAAGAGATGGTTGCAGCGGTGAGTGCATCCACGTCGCCACCATCCTTCTTCACGGTCATATTCACATCCGCAGCCTGCTTGCCCCTAAAGGAGAGCAGCAACGCATTGTCGGCCACAGTCATATTGGTACCCAAACCGGGGGTCTCAGCCTGCTCCAGCACCTCGATGTTCACGATGGTACCATCGACAGCAAATCCCACCATCAGTTTCACATTTCCGTTGAAACCATTGGGCGAAGTGCTCTCAAAGGCATAACCAACGGTCTGGTCGCCACTCTTGGCCTCGTAGTAGACACCCTCAAAGCCCTCCACGGTGGCAGCCTCGGGAGTGTTGTCAAACTCGGGCAGCACTGCCTTGAGTGCAGCCACAACCTTTTGTGCCTGTGCTTTAGCGATGGGCTCGGTGGTCACCTTGTTCACAAGTGCAACGGCACCCGAAGCCACAAGGCAGATGATAAACAGCACAAGAACCATATTTTTCAATGAACTTTTCATACTCTTCTCTGCCTCCTTATTTTTTAGATTTAACAACACCAAAGCGTTTGGGACGCACATATTTGTCAATCAGAGGTACCACAGCATTCATAATCAGAATGGCGAACGACATACCCTCCGGATAGGCACCCCAAAGGCGCACAAACATTGTAATCATACCGATACCGATGGCGTAGATGATTGCGCCCTTGGTGGTCATCGGCGAGGTCACATAGTCGGTGGCCATAAACACAGCACCCAGCACTGCACCACCATTCAGAAGATGGAACAAGGGGCTCATATACTGCTCGGGAGCAATGGCCCAAGTGATACCCGAAATCAGAGCCATAGTGCCCAGCACAAATACGGGGATGTGCCAACGGATAACCCTCCTAAAGAGCAACCACACGAAGCCCACAAGCAGAGCCACAGCCGAAATCTCACCCAGCGAGCCACTCCTCATACCGAGGCTCATAGCACCCAGGTCGAAGTTCTGCATCACCTCGCTCACGGGAGTGCCCACTTTCATAGCCTCCTTGGCCACAGCCAGAGGAGTTGCACCACTCACTGCACCGGCCGCCTCGGGGAAGGTGGTCATTGCCACGGGGAATGCAATCAGCAGGAAGACACGGCCCACCAATGCGGGGTTAAAGGGGTTCTTACCCAAGCCACCAAAGGTCATCTTGCCGATACCGATGGCAACCACGGCACCAATGGCAACAAGGCCCAGAGGAATGTTTGCGGGCAAGTTGAAGGCCAAAAGCACACCCGTAACCACAGCCGACAAGTTGCCGAGGGTGGCGGGGCCTTTGAGCAAAAATTTCTGAACAAACCACTCTGTCAGCACGCAGCAAGCCACCGAGAAAGCGGTTACGATAAATGCCTGCCAGCCATAGGCCAACACCGACACCACCAGGGCGGGCAGCAGAGCAATCAGCACGTCGCCCATCATTCGGCGAGTGTCGTTGCTACCGTGCACGTGCGGAGCAGGCGAAATTACCAATTTTTGAGTACTCATAGTTTCTATACTTTTTTTACGTTTTTCGTTTCTACTCCTGTGTTTATTTCTTTGCAGCGGCGCGGGCCCTCATACGTTTCATAACCTCGCCCTTACCGATGCGTAACCAGTCGAGCAACGGCAGGTAGGCGGGGCAGCTGAACGTACAGCAACCGCACTCGATACAGTCTGCAATGTTGTGTGCCTCACACTCGTCGTACATCTCCTTCTTGGAGAGTTTCGAGAGCAGATAGGGCTCCAGACCCATAGGACAAGCCTCCACGCACTTAGCGCAGCGGATGCAGGTGTCGGGCTTCTGGCGGAGCGACTCGGCAGTGGGGATGAGCAGCACGCCCGAAGTACCCTTCGTCACGGGGGCATCCACGTTGCTCACTGCGCGGCCCATCATAGGACCACCGGCCACAACCTTACCAACGCCCTCCATACCGCCACAGTAGGCGATCAGTTCGCTCATAGGGGTACCCACCCTCACGAGGAGGTTCTTAGGTGAAGCAAGGGTTGAGCCTGTTACGGTTACCACCCTCTCTACCAAAGGTTTATTCTTCATCACAGCCTCATAGACTGCCAGAGCTGTACCCACGTTCTGCACCACAGCACCAACGTCAATAGGAAGACCACCGCTGGGCACCTGACGACTTGTAACAGCTGCAATCAGCTGTTTCTCGCCACCCTGCGGATAGCGCATCTTCAGGGGTACAATCTCAATCTCCACGTATGCATCGGCAAGTTTCTTCAGTGCAGCAATAGCATCGGGCTTATTGTTCTCTATACCTATATATATTTTATCTACGCCGATAGCCTTGGCCAAAATCCTTGCACCAACCAGCAGTTGTTCGCCCTTCTCGAGCATCACGCGGTAGTCGGCAGTGAGGTAAGGCTCACACTCAACAGCGTTGATAATCAAGCACTCGGCCTTCTTTCCGGGAGGCACCGAGAGTTTCACGTGGGTGGGGAATGTTGCACCACCCATACCAACGATACCCATCTCGGATACCTTTGCGATAATATCTTTGGCCTCCAAGTTGATGTTCTTCACAAGAGTGTCGCTCAAATCAACACCCTCTACCCACTCGTCGCCCTCTACTGCGATGGTTACACAGGGTTTCATCATTCCCTGTGCGTCGGCTTTGGCGTCTACGGCCGTAACCGTACCCGACACCGAGGAGTGGATATTACTCGACACAAAGCCGCCCGCAGTGCCAATCACTTGACCTGCAAGCACCTTGTCGCCCTTAGCCACACAAGCCACCGCAGGGGCACCAATGTGCTGCGCCAAAGGAATTACAACCGTTTTGGGCAGGGGAAAACGCTCAATGGCCGCACCCTTACTATACTGTTTGTTGTCAGACGGATGAATACCGCCAATAGGAAATGTCTTCATACTCTCTACTCTGTTTTTGCGGTTTCATTAACTTCCACTTTCACTGCCTCGGCAGCCTTGGGGGCCTCGGGTTTCACCTCTGCTGCGGGTTTACGTGCAGGAAAACCAAACTCCACAATAGCACCGGTGGGGCACTCTGCCACGCACTTACGGCAGAACTTACACTTGGTGTAGTCGATGTAGGCGAGGTTGTTCTCAACGGTGATGGCACCGTGGGCGCACACCTTGGCACACTTACCACAGCCGATACAAGCAACCTTACAAGCCTTGCGAGCCACTGCACCTTTGTCCTTATTGACACACGAAACGTAAATCTTACGTCCCTTGGGAGCCTTCTTGCGCAACTCGATGACAATCTTCGGGCAAGCCTTCACACAAGCACCACAAGCGGTACACTTCTCCTCGTCCACCTCGGGCAGTCCGGTCTCGGGGTTAATGGTCAGCGCTCCAAAGTCGCAAGCCCTCACGCAGTCGCCCAAGCCGATGCAACCAAATGCGCAACCGGTGTTGCCCGCATAGAGCGAAGCAGCCACAGCGCACGAAGTAGCACCATCGTAGACATTTGTCCTCGGACGATTCTCGCAGCTACCGGCGCAACGTACCACAGCAACCTGTGGCTCCTTCTCGGCGGCAACCTTACCCAAATAGGCGGCAATGAGTTTCATACACTCGCCACCACCCACGGGGCAGTAGAGCGACGAAATGTCGTCCTCTTTCACCAATGCCTCGGCCATACCACGGCAGCCTGCAAAGCCACAACCACCGCAATTTGCTCCGGGCAACTTCTTCTCGACCTCGTCAATTCTGGGGTCCTCTTCTACCTTGAATTTTTTGGCCACCAGAAACAGAAGCAGTGCCAGCAGGGCACCAAGTCCACTGATAACCAACACGGTATACAACAAATTTCCCATTACAGATTAGATGTTTTTTGTTAATACAGTTAGTTTTATTTTGATTGATATATTGTTCGGGCGCATAGTAAATTCCAATCAACCTACAAAATTAGGAATTCTCTCTTTAGTGTGCAAATTCCATCGGCATTTTTTTAGGCATAAAAATCAAGGCAGTTCAAGGCCCGATTTGGGGTCAAGGCACACTAACCGGCGCACCATCAAACCAACATAGCACGTTATCAATCAATCTATTATAAATCACAACGGACCGCCACAGCATATCCGCCCAATCTTTCTTGCCGGCAATACAATGCGACCAATAAGAACGATATTGCTATCAAAACGTATCTATTTGATATACATATCGCCTCTGACTACCTAAATTTGTATCATCCAAAAAGCCATTAAACTATGAAAAAAACTTTATTGTTTGTTTGCACCCTATTGGCCTGCCAATTGGCATTGGCAGACAGCCAGTGGCCAAATCACTATCAGGGCGGTGGGGAGAAACTCTTCTACAATCAACAAACCATTGAGC
>JAFVSY010000088.1 GCA_017503465.1 Tidjanibacter sp.
CTCCGCAAAGTTGAGACCCCTGCCGTAATCCTCGCCACAGGTGGTGCCTCCTACCCCGCAACCGGCTCCACAGGCGACGGCTACAAGATTGCACACTCGGTGGGACACACCATCGTGCCCGTGCGCCCCTCGCTCGTACCACTCGAAACTTCCTACGAGGAGGCCAAATTTATGGCAGGACTATTGCTCAAAAACGTGCAGGTCGAACTGCTCGTGGATGGCGAGGTTGTGCAGAGCGAGTTTGGCGAGATGCTCTTCTCCAAGCGTGGTGTGGAGGGTGCAGTAGTGTTGCGCGTGAGCCGCAAGGCGGTGGATGCACTCATCGACGAGAGGCGTGTGGAACTCAACATCGACCTCAAGCACGCAATGACTCACGATGAACTCCGCGAGCGCATCCTGCGCGAGATTGCCGAGCAACCCGCCACCATCACCGTGGGCGAACTGCTCCGCAAGATTATGCCACGCGAGTTGGTGGTGCCTATGGCAAAGGCCATCGGTGCCCACGCCAAGCACTCCGTGGGCGAGCTCAAGGAGGACAAGGTGGAGCGCCTGACCACTGCACTCAAGTCATTCCGCATCCCCATCAGCGACTATCGCCCCTTTGAGGAGGCCATCGTTACGGCCGGAGGCGTGGAGTTGTCGGAGATTAACCCCCACACGCTGGAGTCGCTCAAAGTCAAAGGACTCTACTTTGCGGGCGAGGTGATGGACATTGATGCCAACACGGGTGGCTACAACCTCCAGATTGCCTTCTCTACCGGCCGACTGGCAGGACAACTGAAGACGCAAAACTAAAGATTTTAGATTATTTAGGGGCTTTAGGGGAACTTAGGGAACTTAGGGAACTTAGGGAACTTAGGGAACTTAGGGACTTGAGGGTTCTGGGACAAAGGCGAGTGAGTTATGAAATGGGAACAACGATTGCGACATAGTAGGGGCTACGGGGTACACTCTCCGTTTCTCTATGGTGTTGTGCGTCAGGCAATGATGCCACGCCGAGTGGTCGGTGGGCCCACACAACTCCACAGCGACCTCCAAGCCGCAGGTATCGATAAGCGCACCGCCACAAGGCTCCAGAACTACCTCTACCACGTGGGCCTCTCCGAGTGGAGCATCAACCAGGTGCCACCCTTCGGGGCCGAGGATATGCTGATGATTGCCACCCCCGATTGCCCAGCCGATGTACTTAAGCAAATGATGAGCATAGTGGGCTCCGAGGAGCACAATACAAAGGCCACGCTGTGCGTTATTCACCGTAGGGGCAAAACGAGCAAGAGGTTGCGCCGCAGGTTGGTGGCCGAGCACAAGGGTATGAGCGCCGAGAAGCGCCGCTTCACGTTGCTGTTTTTCAACCCCGCACTGCCTAAACAGCACATTATAATATAAGAATACGACAGAGCAAAAAAAAACAAAAACTATATGGCAAAGATTTACACTCGCTGTGGCGACCACGGCACCACCTCGCTGATTGGTGGCGAGAGGGTGGACAAGTTTGACTCCCGTGTGGAGGCCTATGGCTCGGTGGACGAACTCGGGGCCCACGTGGCTATGCTAACCGACCTTGCCGCCGAGGCAGGCCACACCGACACGGTGGCGTTCCTCGACGGAGTTGCCACAAGGCTTATGACCATCGAGTCGCAACTCGCCGTGGGGCTCGGCTTCAAGGGCGAACTCGCCAAGGTTGGCGAGGAGGACGTGAGGACTCTGGAGGCGGAGATTGACCGCTTGTCGGAGAGCCTGCCCGCTATGCGTTGCTTCACCATTCCGGGTGGCGCAGTGCTCATTTCGCAGTGCCACATCTGCCGCACGGTGTGCCGTAGGGCCGAGAGGGAGGTGTTGCGTGTGGGTACCGACCATAGCGTTGCGGAGCCCCTGTTGTGCTACCTTAACCGCCTCTCGGACTACTTCTACACCCTCGGGCGCAGCTGCGCCCACCGACTCGGTGTGGAAGAAAAAATGTGGAATGTGTAAAATTTTTATTGCGGTATTGTATTTTTTTATATTTTTGCAACCTAAACGAAACGCATAAAAAGATAACTAACTAATTTTCAGAAAATTATGTATTGGACACTTGAATTAGCCTCGAAACTCGAAGACGCTCCCTGGCCCGCTACCAAGGAGGAGTTGATTGACTACGCAGTTCGCTCGGGCCTTCCGCTGGAGGTTATTGAGAATTTGGAGGAGATTGAGGACGAGGGCGACATCTACGAGACCATCGAGGATGTGTGGCCCGACTACCCCAGCAAGGACGATTTTCTGTTTAACGAGGACGAGTATTAGTCCCCTGCGCAGAGTCCCTGCTCACAAGTGAGTGCATCACCACCCACACAACAGCCCCACCACAATGGGGCTGTTGTTTTGTTTGGCATAGAAGAACTCTTTTGGTTGTCAGATAATTAATTCATACCTTTGTATTTGTGTATGGTAAATACACGAGAAACTAAAAACGTACATACTATGAGTAAAGAGTTGAAATTGTTATTGATTGCATTAACCTCTCTTGCCATTGTCGGTTGTAGCGGTGAGGGGACGGAAAACAATGGTAATGTGTCGGAGGATTTGTCATTCCTATACGTGAAGTCGTGGATTTCTAATGGTGTAAATTACACACCTTCTTCCGGCGATATAGACCTCCGCGACCATTCCGAGCGCTATTTGACGTATGAGGGTAATAAAATCATCAAAGAAGAGATAATGAGTTCTTTGACCTATCCTGAACGCCCTTCGTGGAATCAATCATCTCATATGGTTATAACATATACTTATGACGGGCTGAGTTGCGTTGGTAAGTACGCAGATGGTTCTCAATATGCTTACATAGAGTTCCTTGATGACAGCTTCCTTCGCAAGAAAGTCGAGATTGTAGGTGATACTAAGTATGTGCGTGAATACGATGGCAAAAAAATCGTAAAGGAGAGTTATTATATAGGCGATGTTTTACAATGGGAAGATTTGTATGAGTATGATGGCTTGCGAGCCTCGTTTGTTAGGAATACCTACAAATTAGAAAACGCACATTTGGTATCACGAACTGTGAGTGGCTCTATACTCTATCTGGATGATACCTACCTGCGAATTTCTTTGTCCGAAACACACGATGTAAATTATTTGAATGAACAGCGGGTAGTTAGGCTGTATAACACATATGAAGGTAAAAAACTCATAAAACAAGAGGAAAAAGTTGAAGGTACTGATAACGGATACGATTTTTCTGGTACCAGTAGTGTCTGTAACTTTGAGTACGATGGCCTAAAGTGTACTTCTGAATACAGCCAATACTCTGTATCTAAAACTCCTCCATACGATGAGCATTATGGTATGTTGTACCACAAAGCAGAGAATGAAATTGAATATATGAAATAATACCGGTTGCAAGATTTTTGAAGGAAATGAGATAGATTTCACTTTCTGCAAATTAGACTCGGCGAGAGCAAAGAGTGCGTGGAGGCTTGTCGTGCGGGAGAATTTTGGGAAAAACTTTTGTTTTTTCAATTTTATTCGTATCTTTGCACCCGCTGGATGAGCACCATTGAGCCATGGTGTAATGGTAACACTGCAGATTTTGGTTCTGTCATTCTGAGTTCGAGTCTCGGTGGCTCAACTGTAGAGGAAAGCATCGCAAGATGTTTTCCTCTATTTTTTTTGTTCTTTCAAAAATATATGTTATATTTGCACTAACTCAAATCAGAAAAGATAGATGAAATACTCTTTCGCATATCGTCTTTGGTGGCACCACTTACAACTCTCAAAAGTCGTAAGCAGATAGACGTTTGTGCACATCATCCCACACCACACAAGAGTGTTCCAACAAACATAGTCCTGTCCCTTACGGCAGGACTTTTTCTTTTTCCCCACAACACCCCACCCCAAAAAACACATTACCACTATGAAAACCTACAACATCGACAGCAATGGCTTCTACGGAGAATTTGGCGGACAATTCATCCCCCGTGAGATGGCCAAATGTGTTGATGAGCTCAGCGCTGCCTACTTGGGCATCATCAACTCAAAAGAATTTCAAGACGAGTTTCACTACCTCTTGCACAACTATGTTGGCAGACCAAGCCCACTCTATTTGGCCAAAAACCTCTCTCGCAAATATGGTTGCAAGATATACCTCAAACGAGAGGACCTTAACCACACCGGTGCGCACAAAATCAATAATGCCATAGGGCAGATTCTCATTGCCCGGAAGATGGGCAAACGGAGAGTGATTGCCGAGACCGGTGCCGGCCAACACGGAGTTGCCGTGGCCACAGTGTGTGCCCTAATGGGAATGGAGTGTGAGATTTTTATGGGTGCCACCGACATCGCTCGTCAACAAATCAACGTGAAGAAGATGAAGATGTTGGGGGCAACCATCAGGGCCGTAACCGAGGGCAACCAAACTCTTGCCGAAGCGTGTGATGCCGCCATCAGGGAATGGACTCTTCATCCCGAAGAGACCTACTATCTGATTGGCTCGGCCGTGGGGCCACACCCCTATCCGGATATGGTCGCTCGGCTGCAATCGGTCATTAGTGCCGAAATCAAACAACAACTCCTCCAACACGAACAGCGCCCCCATCCCGACAAAATTGTGGCTTGTGTGGGCGGGGGTAGCAATGCCGCAGGCTCCATCTATCACTACCTCGACACCCCTCACACCGAGATTATACTTGCCGAGGCCGCCGGCAAGGGTATCCATAGTGGGCAGACCGCAGCCTCTCTCTCGGTGGGGCACAACGGAGTGTTGCACGGATTTCACACCCTCACTTTGCAAGACGAACAAGGCAACCCCCGAGAGGCCTACTCCATATCGGCCGGCTTGGACTACCCGGGCATTGGCCCTATGTTGGCCAACCTCTATGCCCAAGGGCGTGCAAAGGTGGTGCCCATAACCGATAACGAAGCCATCGAGGGAGGTTTTGAACTCACCTCTTCGGAAGGTATCATCCCTGCCATTGAATCGGCCCACGCCATTGCGGCTCTGAAACATTTGGAATTCAAGGAGGGCGAGGTGGTTGTCGTAACAATCTCCGGACGTGGAGATAAGGATATGGAGACCTATCTGCAATATATGCAGTAGCATTGGGGAGCAATGTGGGCAGGTGGGTGAGATTTATTCACACATAGCGCGAGAGCAATTCCCACAAATTATACTATCTTTGTGGAAACAAAAAACGCAAAACAAACAACACTATGAAGCACCTTACCTCCACCCTACTGCTTGCACTCATCGCCACCCTCTGCATCCACTCCTGTGCCCCCACCGAGGGTTGGACCTCTGAGGAACGCACTCTCATCAACTCCGCTGCCTACTCCCGTATGCGTGTAACGCAGACCGACAACACTGCCGATTCGCTCCTATTGCGCACCAAGTGCAAACCCCTGAGCCACGGTCAGTTGCAGTCGGCCGAGTTCGGCAGACTCGTGGCCTCAATGATTGAGACGGTGAACGATGAGGAGAATAGTGGCGTGGGCATTGCTGCCCCGCAGGTGGGCGTGCTCCGCAGAATGGTGGTAGTGCAACGTTTTGACAAGCAGGGCCACCCCTTTGAGGTCTTTGTAAATCCCGTCATCAAGGCCTACGGCGAGGAGAAAAGGCTCGGTGGCGAGGGTTGCCTCTCGGTGCCCGGGCTGCGTGGAGAGGTGGAGCGTGCGAGCGTCATTGACCTTGAGTGGCGTGATGCGGTAACCTTTGAACTCCGTAGCGAACGCATCGAGGGCTTCACGGCCGTGATTTTCCAGCACGAGATTGACCACCTCGACGGCATACTCTACACCGACCGAGCCACCACACTCACTCCCCGATAGGGAACCACACTCCGCGTATGGATACCAAACAGAGGGGCCACACCTACTTGCATAAGTAAGTGTGGCCCCTGACATTTGTGCCCTCCCGAAAAGCCCCAAGACTCCTACCCTCGGCCTATTTGCGGCCGAGCAGAAGGGCCCACGCTCGGTCTATCTGCCGCCAAAACTCTCTGCCTTCGGGGGTGGCGGACCAATCGAAGGCGTGGCCGAAGATGAACTCCGCCTCGCCCGCCTCCCACAGCGACTCATCGAGCGAGGTGCAGTGGTTGTGGGCCCAAAAGGCCCTATCGAAGGCACCAGCGCACCCCATTTCGTTCAAGAATTTTCGGAAGCGGGCATAGGTTATCACGTTCAGTCCCATAGGATTACCTCCAACACCTTGTCGGCAAAGTCGGCCTCCTGCGGGTTGTAGCGCAGGTTGCACACGGGGCAACGGAATGGTGCGCCTGCATCCATCACCACCTCGCCACACCCCACGCAAGCATAGGCCAAACCGAGGCCCACTTGGTGCTCAAACTCGGCACCGCAACGCTCGCAATGTACTCTGTAAATCGTTCCCATAGCCTACCAATCTTTATTTCCGCCAAATAGGTATCCCAATGCAAGCAGGAAGATGCCTATGTAGATGATTATATCGTGTAACATATCTTATTTATTGTATAGTCTAACGGCTGGCACTGTCTTGTAACCATTCTTTGTAGGGTACTGATAGGTGCCCACTTGGCGCACACACCTGCCCTGCGGCACCTTGATGATTTGGTCATCATAGTAGTTGCTGTTCTCATCTGCAAGGAAGAGCACCACCATACCCATATGCAAACCATATCCACTCTCGGCATTTGCCAAAGCATTGCCACCGGCAACCACTTGGAGCACCTCATAGGAGGGTGATTTCAGGACCTCGCCCGGTTGCTCAAAAAGGGTTAGGCCTTGAATCTTTGTGGGGTTGCTCTCCATACCCTTTGCGATGAGCAACAACACAGCAAGAAGCACCACTGCGCCCGAAATGAAACCAAGAATAAAAACAACAGATTTTTTCATAATTAAGTGTGTATTAAAAGGTTAAATAAATAAGTCAATGCACAGTCGGCTAATCATCAAACCGACCAATAAGCCACAGCAAAAACAGCCAACGCCAGAAATCTCTATTCATAATTCACGCCCTCCACTGCTCATCGGCAACCGCCACCAAACACATAGTCCAACGCCTCACACAGCAGGACAATCACCACAACAACTCCAAACATCACTTTCATAGTCGCAAAAAGAATTAAAAAAGTCCAACAAAAAATCCCGACAATGCACTCATCGGCACTGTCGGGACAAAGGTACGAGCCCGTTTTGACAACTTGTGTCAATCGCTATTTTGGTGGTAATTTTTTACTGATGCGCTCCACGAGCGAGGCGATATACTCCCAAAATTCGGGCGTGAGGATGCGGATGTCGTGCATCAGGCCCAATGTAAAGCGACCGATGCCCACATAATCGCAGACCATTGTGTCCAGGAGCCAATGCGAGTCGTCTATGGGCGTGAGGTCGCGCGTCGAGAGCGGGTACTCCTCCACCAAGAGGTTGTGCGCCATAACGCCCAATTCGAGTTGCACCCTGCGCTGCTCAAAGCCCGTGATGCGGAAGATGTCGATGTAGCCCTCGTGGTGTTCGCCCTCTAACTGCCACCCCTCCGACAGCACCTCCACCGAGCCGATGCGGGCTGTATTGAAGAGTTTATTTTTGCCCGATTCGGGCTCGTAGCACCACACCTGCACATAGTTCGTCGTGAAGCCGAAAGGCTCCACAAGCCTATCCCTCACCACGCCCGTGTGCGAGGAGGCGTAACGCTTTAAGATGACCTGCTTGCGCTCACAAATGGCCTCAACCAAGTGATTGACATTCACGGCGTTTTTGCCCTCCACAACGCACTCCGCCAGCGAGGTGCAATTATAGACAGCGGTGAGTTTTTTGCGAAGATTTTGCTTGATGACGTTGGTGTTGTCCAAAGCCTCAATGAGTTGATTGACGATGTGCGCCTCCTCGTCGGTGAAGTGGATAAGCTGGGAAATCTCCTTGAAATAGCGGCTCTCTTTGCCAAGACGGTAGATGCCGCCCTCCTTGCGCTGCACGACAAAGCCCGACTCCTTGAAGGTGTCGATGTAACGATAGACCGAGCGATAGGAGATGCCCAAGCGCTCCGCCATATCCTCCACGGTGTAGTTGTTGTTGCCCGTCATCATCTTCATCAAGCGCAACACTCGTTCAATCTTCGGCTGCTCCATATCGTCCACTCTGCCAGCCCATTAGGGGACTGTGCTCACAAAGTTAGGAAATTTATTCCACACAGAACAACAAAAACTGCAAAAAACGTAGTACTTCCCCACCCCGCCCCTCATTTTGACAGACGGGTGTCAAGAAAAAGCGCACCTTTACCTGATGCATAGGTTCCGATTAAACTCCACAAAATTGTGCCACAAAACAGTATGGGATATTCGTAATACTTCTTCTTTTTAAGTATATTTGATGAAGTTTGATTAAGATTCTTTGAGTATCAAACCATTAAGAAGAACTTGCATGAGAATGGGCAATGAATAAGAAATTGCTAACTTGTTTTATTACACTATATTCCTCATGCTTTTCAAATAACTCTTTTC
>JAFVSY010000089.1 GCA_017503465.1 Tidjanibacter sp.
AAAAAGTAAGAGGTGCCCAATCTTGACACCTCTTAACTTACTTTTTTTTTCGCAATTCCCTACTGGCGGGGGTCGCGCATAATGGCGGTCTTATCAACGCGAAGAGTTACGTTGCCATCAACCTCCATCAGAATATCGCGCTCGTTTACCTCCTTAACAACACCGTAGATACCGCCTGCGGTAACCACTTTCTGGCCTTTGGCGAGGCTGTTACGGAAGTTGTCGAGTTCCTTCTGCTGCTTGCGCTGGGGACGAATCATAAAGAAATACATCACCACGAAGAGCATCACAATCATAATAATCGAACTCATCATACTACCACCCTGGGCAGCAGCAGGAGCAGCAGCACCTGCCTGAAGCATTACATTCATCATAGTCTTTTCTCTTATTTAGTTTTTTGTTTATGTTTATCTATCGGTCCTAAACATTTGCAAATGTACTCCTTTTCCCGAAATATTCCAACGCCACCCTACTCCATTGTCGCCACAACCACAATTTTTTTGGCCTTTTCGGAGAGCGTTGTTGTAATGTAGAACGCACGGGGAACGAAATAAGTATACCCTGCCGAGTCGAAATTCATCTCCACGGCCACGCTCTCACCTGCGCCCACGCTATGGTTCTTCTCGTAGTCCAGCCACAGGCACCCACACGAAGTGCTCGTGGAGGCAATCACCATTGGGCGTTGGGCCCCATTGTGTAGTGCAAAAGTGCGGCTCAACAACTCACCCTCCTTCACTCGGCCAAAGTCGATGGTGTCCACCGTGGCGGTGTCGCTCACGTCCACGCTCTGCAATGCCCCGATGTTCACACTCTTCTCGGCCACACTCGCACTCCTGCCACTCCTCCGGCCACCACAGCCCACACACAAAAGGCAGGCCACAAGTAGTGCCACCACCATCGTGGGCACACTGCAAAAACGGCCCGCCATCAGTGCAGCAGGCCGTTTTGCGTTGTTGTATGTTAGTTTTTCAACCCTCATTTATCCTCGGCTCTAAATCTCCACCAAGCCTCGGCCACTCTTGTTGATTTTACCCTCGGCGGTGAGTTTCTCCACAATCTTGTCCAAAATGCCGTTGATGAAGGTGCTGCTACCGGTGGTGCTGTAGTATTTGGCAATTTCGATGTACTCGTCAAGGGTAACCTTCACGGGGATGGAGTCAAAGTTTTGCAACTCGGCAAGCGCGGTGGTCATAATCACGTTGTCCATCACAGCGATGCGCTCGATGTCCCAATTCTTGGTGAACTGCTCCACAATGCCGAGATTCTCCTTGTAGCCCACAACGGCCTCGGCAAACAGACGGCGCACAAAAGCCTTATCCTCATCGCCCTTGAATTGGGGCTGGAGGGGCAATTTTTCCTGCGAAGGTTTCATTGCTCCAAGAGTGCGCAACACCATAATCAGCACAAAATCAATGGCATCGCCCCAAGTGAGGCTGTTCTCCTCAAGTATGCCACACAACATCTCGTCGTCCTGCACGGTCTGGATGTAGAACTCCTCCACCACTCGCCTATCCTCCGCAAAGGAACTCTTCTCGGAGGCCATATACTCCTTGTAGTAGTCCGACTCGGTCATCTTCACGTAGAGGTGCTTGACGAGTTCGGGATAGGCAGCCCAGCCGAGTTTTTTTACGGCCAAAATGTGGTCCAGCTCCGCATCGGCCTCGATGCGTGCAATGGCCTCATTGTGAACAAATTTCAGATTGGGATTGAGGTCCTCCTCGGTGGGAAGGTGCTTATTGCGACCAATCTCTATGCGCTCTTCGGCATAGCGTTTGACCTCTGCAATCAGCGAGAGGATGTAGTGATAAAGGTCATAGTCCTTGTCGATACCTTTGAGGAGTTCTTTCTCCTCGATGGCTACGGAATCGGCGGCACCTGTTTGGTGCGCATAGAGTGCTTTGACAACCTTAATTCTCAAAAATCTTCTGCTGAACATAGTATAGAACGTCTTTTGTTTCGGCCGCAAAGATACAATAAAGAATTGAAAATTGAGAATTGAAAAATGAAATTTGTCGAAAATTATCCCCTTTCTACCCTTTCTGCTCTCCATTTTCTGTTCTCTGCCGAGCGAGAGTATTTTGGGCAAAACTTTGTTTTGTCAATTCTCCCTTTTCCATTTTCAATTCTCAATTATAATAGGTACTTTTGTGCCACTTATGGAAATCAAGGAATACGATGTTGTAGTCATCGGCGGCGGTGCCGCAGGACTTATGGCAGCAGGCACAGCCGCTGTGGGCGGCAAGAGGGTGTTACTGCTGGAAAAAATGGAGAAAACCGGACGTAAGGTGCGCATCTCGGGTAAGGGACGCTGCAACCTCACAAACGTGTGTAGCGATGAGGAGTTCTTCGCCAAGATTCAAAACGGCGCAGGCTTCCTCAATTTTGCCTACACCCAATTCACCAACCGAGCACTCATCCGCTTTATGGAGCGCAAGGGTGTGAAACTCACCACCGAGCGTGGCGGACGTGTGTTCCCCACCAGCGGCAAGGCGTGGGACATCGCCCAAGCCCTCGTGGATTGGTGCCGTGAGGAGGGCGTGATGGTGGAGTGCAACGCCAAGGTGGAGGCCCTGAACGTCATCGCCGGCAAGGTGCGCAGCGTGAGCTACACCAACGCCAGAGGCTATCTCCGCAAAGTTGAGACCCCTGCCGTAATCCTCGCCACGGGCGGTGCCTCCTAC
>JAFVSY010000090.1 GCA_017503465.1 Tidjanibacter sp.
CATGGCGCACATCGATGCCGGTAAGACCACTACTTCCGAGCGAATTCTGTTCTACACCGGTAAGACTCACAAGATTGGTGAGACTCACGATGGTTCGGCCACTATGGACTGGATGGTGCAGGAGCAGGAGCGTGGTATCACCATCACTTCGGCTGCTACTACCGCATTCTGGAACTACAAGGGCAAACAGTATCAAATCAACCTGATTGACACCCCGGGACACGTGGACTTTACCGTTGAGGTAGAGCGTTCGTTGCGTGTGTTGGACGGTGCCGTTGCTACCTTCTGCGCTGTTGGTGGTGTTGAGCCCCAGAGCGAGACCGTGTGGCGTCAGGCCGACAAGTACAACGTTCCCCGTATTGGTTATGTGAACAAGATGGACCGCACCGGTGCAGATTTCTCAAATGTTTGCGCACAGGTGAAGGAGCGTCTTGGTGCCAATGCAGTGCCCGTTGTTTTGCCCATCGGTGCCGAGCAGTCGTTCCGTGGTTTGATAGACCTTATATATAATAGGGCTATCATCTATGACGATGCAAAGAAAGACCAGTTGGTAAACTATACCTACGAGGAGATTCCCGAGGAGATGAAAGCCGAGGCCGAGGAGGCAAGGGCTCACCTCATTGAGGAGGTTGCCACCGTGGATATGGCCCTGATGGAGAAATTCTTTGAGGACCCCGATTCGATTACTCCCGAGGAGTTGATTGCTGCAATTCGCAAGGCAACCATCGGTATGCAGATTATCCCTATGTTGTGTGGCTCTTCGTTCAAGAACAAGGGTGTTCAGTTGCTGCTGGATGCAATTATGATGTTCTTGCCCTCGCCCCTCGACATTGAGGCTATCATTGGTACCGACCCCCGCAACGAGAGCACCGTTAAGCGTTATCCCACTGAGGACGACCCCTTCTGCGCTCTTGCGTTCAAGATTGCTACCGACCCCTATGTAGGTCGCTTGGCATTCATCCGTATCTACTCGGGTAAACTCGATGCAGGTACCTATGTGTTCAACACTCGCTCGGGCAAGAAGGAGCGTATCAGCCGTATCTACCAGATGCACGCCAACAAGCAGAACCCGATGGACACCATCGGCGCAGGCGACATTTGCGCAGTGGTTGGTTTCAAGGATGTTCGCACCGGCGACACTCTGTGTGTTGAGGACAAGCAGATTACTCTGGAGTCGATGACCTTCCCCGAGCCCGTGATTGGTATCGCAGTGGAGCCCAAAACCCAGAAGGATTTGGACAAACTCGGTATCGCACTTGGCAAGTTGGCTGAGGAGGACCCCACCTTTACCGTTAAGACCGACCAGGACAGCGGCCAGACCATCATCAGTGGTATGGGCGAGTTGCACTTGGATATTATTATCGACCGTCTGCGTAGGGAGTTCGGTATCGAAATCAACGTTGGTGCTCCCCAGGTATCCTACAAGGAGGCACTCAACGGCACCTACCAGATGCGCGAGGTATTCAAGAAGCAGTCGGGTGGTCGTGGTAAATTTGCCGACATCATCTTCGAAATCGGTCCTGCCGATGAGGGTGTTCAGGGTCTGCAATTTATTGACGAGGTTAAGGGCGGTAACGTGCCCAAGGAGTTCATCCCCGCAGTACAGAAAGGTTTCGAGTCGGCAATGGCCAACGGTCCTTTGGCAGGCTTCGGTATCGATTCGATGAAGGTAACCCTGAAGGATGGTTCGTTCCACCCTGTGGATTCGGATGCCTTGTCGTTCGAGATTTGCGCTCGCAACGGTTTCCGTGAGGCAACTCCCAAGTGCAAGCCTGTTCTGAAAGAGCCCATTATGAAGGTGGAGGTAGTAACCCCCGAGGAGTATATGGGTGATATTATCGGCGACTTGAACAAACGTCGTGGTCAAATCGAAGGCACCGAGAGCAAAGGTGTTGCAACCGCAATCAAAGCAAAAGTGCCCCTGTCGGGTATGTTTGGCTATGTAACCGTACTGCGTACCCTGTCGTCGGGCCGTGCAACTTCGACTATGGAGTTCTCGCACTACGACGAGGTACCTGCCAACATCGCAAAAGAGGTAATCGAGAAATGCGGTGGCAA
>JAFVSY010000013.1 GCA_017503465.1 Tidjanibacter sp.
ACAGTTGCGGCAGCGCCGCTGAATGCAATTTCGACCACCCCTCCCAACCTCCCCTATCGTAGGGGAGGGGTACTTGGTGGTGCTATCAAATGCTATTAGGCCCTACACTCCTTAAACTCTCTACGCTCACTACACTCACTAAAAAAAGACGTTGGACGTTAGACGTTAGACGTTAAAAAACGCAAAGTGCGAGGCAAATGCAAGGAATACAAGAAAACCCCCTCCGAAGTTTGCTGACGCAAATGAGGAGGGCGTTTATCGCAGTATGACGCAGCAGTTGCCCGCAATCTGCGTTTTTGAAAAATGCAGAGAGCGAGGGGAATTTTGTGCCAAACAAGAAAGCGGGCCCGCAGTTTGCTTACGCAAATGAGGAGCCCGCTTATCGCAGTGCGGTGCAAAATTCACCCGCTATTGTGCATTTTTTACTCGTAGAGATTGTCATAGTGCGACGAACTCTTCTCGTACTTGAGGTCCTGCAAGAGGGATGACTTCACGCTGATGTTGAAACTCCAACTCTTGCGATAACCAAACGGCACACACGAGAAGTTCATCTGCCAACAGTGGAGGTCCCTCACAAGGGTTACCACACCCGGGGTGAGTTCCTTGCGGTCGAAGTCAAAACCACCCGTGTAGGAGATAGCCCAATTGTTGTTTTTGTCCAGTGTGATGGAGCCGTTGAAACCGAGTGTATTCACGACGCGTGCTTTGATACCGTTGTTGGTGTAGTTGATGGAGTAGTTGAACGAGAAGTTCCACGGCATCGAGAAGTCGTAGTACTGCGAGGTCATCAACTGTCGGCGCAGGGCTGGGTCGAGCGGGTCGTTGGGGTCGAAGAAGAAGGGGTTGGAGTACTCCGGATACTGCTTCGAGATGTCGTTGATAGTGGACTCGGTGTAGAGGTCGGAGGAGTTGAAGGTGTAGCCACACGACCAGCCGGTGGATGATATACGACCGGGGATACCCCTACGCAGGAGCAGTTTGTCGTACCTCACGCCGTTCTTTTTGTCCACCTCATAGGGGTCAAGTGTCATCGAGATGTTGATACCGAACTTGGGTATGATGCTGGAACGGATACGCACGGGGATGTTGGAGAGCTTCATTGAGTCGGCCAAGAAGTTGTAGCTGAACGAGAAGGAGAAGTCGTCGATAATTTTGACCTTCTTCACACCCGTGGTATCTTGGTCGCTCTTGACCTTGGCCTCGAGAGTTTGTCCCACCGACACCGAGAGGCTGGCGTTACGGCCACTGCTCGGCACACCATACATTTCGCCCGAGTAGGGGGAGTATTTTTTGGTGCGCCCATCGGGGGTTGCCTGTATGGTCTTCCAATAGCCATATTTCTCCTTGCTGAAGTCGGGAGCGATGGAGCCGCTGACACTCAAGTTGATGGTGTGTCGCACGGCTTTGAGGTAGGCCTTGGGGTTCTTCATCTGGTAGGAGCCGTAGATGGTGGTGTTGGCCGACACGGAGGCGTTGTAGTCGTAGACACGGTAGAAGCCACGTGTGGTGTCGGCAACGATGGATTGTGAGGCCTCGTCCCAATTCTGGTTGATGCGGCGGAAGTACCACCTCTCGGTGTAGTTCACCGAGGGTGAGAGGTTGATGTAGCCCAGCACGTTGAATGATGCACTGACGGGTATGGAGTGCTTCACACCGTTTTTGAACTCGCCGAGTGTCTCGGGCTTGGTGAGTTGTTCGAACTTGGTGTTCACGGAGTTCTGCATCTGCGCCTAGTAGGTCATTGCAATCTTCTCATACCACCTCTCTTTGCCGACCATCACTTTGCGCTTGAAGGGATAGAAACGACTCACGTTGAAGTTCACCGAGGGGAGGCTGAGCGACACATCGCCGCTATTGAGGTTTTGCGAATACTGCATATTGGCGGTCATCGACATAGGGGTACCCTTCCACGAGTGCGAGTAGGCAATGGAGGAGTTGGTTTGTGCCGAGAGGTAATCGCTGAGCGAGTTGGAGGCCAATTTGTTGTAGCCGCTGGTGGAGAAGTTCACGTTGGCGGAGAAGGTGGAGTTGGGGTTGTACTTGGCGTCCTGCGAGTGGGTCCACGTTACGCGGAAGTTGTCCTGATTGGTGTAGTCGGCCGAGCCCTTTTCGCCGATGATTGTCTTGGCGAAATTGACACCCACCGAGCCGTTGAACTTGTAGCGCACACGGTAGGTGGAGGCTGCATTAACCTCCCAGGAGCCGAGGGTGTAGATACCGCCCGTAACCCTCAAGTCCACGTAGTCGTTGAAGGAGAAGTAGTAGCCACCGTCGCGCAGGAAGAAACCACGTGTAGCGTCCTCACCATAGGAGGGCATAATGAAACCCGTCTTGCGCTCCATATTCATCGGGAAGAATACCTCGGGCACAACCAACGGCAGGGGCACATCGGCAATGACAAGATACAAGGGGCCCGACACGATTTTCTTGCCGGGGATGAACTTTGCCTTGGTCATATTGATGTAGAAGTGTGGGTGGTCGGTGTGCTCGCAGGTGGTGTAGACACCGCCGCTGATGTTGAACGACTTGTCGTCCATCATTTTCACCTCCTTACCGGTCAGGTATCCCTCGCCATCCTTGGTCACTACGCCATAGATTTTGGCCCTCTTGGTGTCGATGTTGTAGGTTACGGTGTCCATCGTGTAGGTGGAGCCTGCATCGGTAAACTCGGGTCGGGTGTGTCCATAGGCAGATGTGTCGGCCTTACCATAGGCGAGAATCTCCTTTTTGTCCATCGACACTCGCATATAGTCGGCCTTCATATTCATATTGCCGTAGGTCACGTCGCCCTGCTCGTAGATGTGTACCATCTTGCCACGAACATCGTAGTAGAGGGAGTCTTTGTTCTTACCACTGATGACCTCATCAAGGAAGTTGCGCTTCTTGCGCCCACCGGGGAGGATGGAGTCGGCCTCGGTTGTGAGAAGGCTGTCTATGCTCTCTTGATTGGCCCTCATCCGGAGCGAGTCGGGCCCATTGAAGGCTGCTTCGCCCTCAAAGGTGCGCCTTGTGCGGAGCGAGTCGGCCACGAGCGTGCGTGCCGTGCGCACACTATCCGCTGCGGGGAGCAAATTTTTTTGCTCCTCGGCGATGTTTTGCGCCCCCAACGAAGTTGCCACGAGTGAAAAAAGGGCAACCAAGAGGTGATATTTTATGCTCCTAAAGTCCAAAATCTCACAAAAAATCATTACCTTTGCCGACAAATGTCGGCAAAACCCCACCGAAGGTGGCATTTGTACCGCTTTTGTGCGCCAAATTATTCAGCAAAAATAGCAAAAACAATGAAACCTGCAACCTTTCTCTCGCTCATATTAACGATTTGTTTGCCACTCGTGGTATCGGCCCAGGTGAAAAAAGAGGCGCCGGAGAGAGGTTTGCACACTGTGGTGCTCGATGCGGGCCACGGAGGCAAGGACCCCGGGTGCTCGTGGGGCGATAAGTTGGAGAAAAACCTCAACCTCAACATTGTCCTCACCCTGGGCGAGATGATTGAGCAGGCCTACCCCGATGTGGAGGTCATCTACACCCGCAAGGACGACCGTTTCATCGAACTCCACGAGAGGGGCAACATTGCCAACCGTGCCGGTGCCGACCTCTTCATCTCGGTCCACACCGATGCAGTGAGCAACACCGAGGCCCACGGTAGCAGCACCTACATTATGGGTAACGACAAGAGCGAAAAGAACCTCGCCGTGGCCCAGAGGGAGAACTCGGTGATTGTGCTCGAGGGCGACTATGAGGCCAAGTATGAGGGCTACGACCCCAATAGTGCCGAGAGTTTCATCATCTTCTCGCTGATGCAGTATGCCCACGCCGAGCAGAGTATGGTCTTTGCGGAGATGGTGCAGAAGCACTACGCCCAGACCACCAAGATTACCGACCGTGGCGCACGCCAGGGCCCCTATCTTGTGCTGTGGCGCACGGCAATGCCCTCGGTGCTCACGGAGGTGGGCTTTATGACCAACAAGGGCGACCGTGAGTACCTGCACAGCAAGGAGGGCCAGGCGGCCGTGTGCAAGGCACTCTTTGATGCCTTCAGCGAGTACCGCACCCGCTGCAATACCAAGGCCGGCGAGAGCGTGGCAGGAGTGGAGCCCAAGCAGGCGGAGCAGCCCAAGGTTAAGGTAGAAGTCAAGACCGAGCAACCCAAAGCAAATGTGGAGGTCAAAACCGAGCAGCCCAAAGTGGATGTCAAGGTAGAGCAACCAAAGACCAATGTGGTTGTGAAGACCGAGCAACCCAAAGCAAATGTGGAGGTCAAAACCGAGCAGCCCAAAGTGGATGTCAAGGTAGAGCAACCAAAGACCAATGTGGTTGTGAAAACCGAGCAGCCCAAAGCCAAAACGGAGGTGAAGGCAGAGGTTGCAAAGCCCAAAGCGGAGGCCACAGCGGAGCCCAAATACTTCGTGCAACTCTGCACCCTCTCGGCCAAGAGCAACCCCAACGATGGCAAGTTCGGAGCCTACAAGGGGCGCATCGTGCAGGCCCAGACGGCCACGGGTAAGTGGCGTTGTATGGTGGCCGCCGAGAGCCTTCAGACCGCACGCACATTGGCCACCGAGGCCAACCAGAAGGGTTTTCGTGGGGCCTTTGTGGTGGCCCTCAAAGGAGGCGAATACAATAGAGTGAATTGAGAAAGTTGCGAGATTTGCGACACTCCGCAAACTCCACAAGAGTGACTCCCTAAACTAAAAACGAAGAGATAAAACAATACCACTGTGAAACGTACTACACTATTGCTTATCACCCTGCTTGCCACAACAAGTTGGTGGAGCATCATCGGTCAAGAGAGCAACAATGCCGAGAACAAGGCTAATCCCATTGTGGCATCTGTGGTAGAATGGGAGCCCCAAGCACCCTGCTTCTACAATCCTCCCATTGATTGGGACAAACCCGATTTGAAGATTCTCGACATCGGCAACAGCTACACCATTGATGCACAATCCTACCTCGAAAGATTGGCCGAGGCAGCAGGGCTGGAAGACAATTACAGCCTCTACACAGCCTACCGTGGCGGCGGCTCGTTCAAAAATTGGGTGGACATCTACCACGACCGCGACACCAAACACTATCGTGTCTACAAATGCGCCGGTGCCGAATTGGAGGGCGTGGGCGGCAAAGCCGAGGCCGGCGAGGGGGAACTCTTCCGCCAGACCATAACAAGCACCAAGTGGGACATCATCATCATTCATCAGGTGAGCGATTTCTCCAACGACTTCTCCCTTTGGGAGGGGCACGGCGATGGTGGCTATCTCAACGAGTTTATTGAGATTTTGCGCCGCACCAACCCGCAAGCCTCCATTGGCTATCTGATGATTCATAGTTATAGGGCCGATTGGAAGAAAAACACCGAGCACGATTCACTGAAAAGGTGGGTAAACATTGCCGGCTCCAGCAAGAAGTTTGTGGAGCGCTATGGTATTGACTTTGTGATTCCCTACGGGACCGCAGTGCAAAACCTGCGAGCCACCTCGCTGTGCGACCAGAACGAATTTTCGCACGATGGCACACATATGGCCAAGGGATTGGGCGACTATGTGGCTTCGTGTTGCTACTTCCAAGCCCTCTTTGGTCCCCGATTTGGGGTGAGCGTTATGGGCAACACCTACCGCCAAACCGACTTGGATGAATCAACACCCGGCGTG
>JAFVSY010000091.1 GCA_017503465.1 Tidjanibacter sp.
ATCATAATCGAGGATGCGGTGCGGGTGGGCTCGCCCTCCACTGCGGGCGACACCACGTGGTCTACCCCACTCTTTATGCCCTGGGCAATCTCCCCAAAGGTGGTCGGAGTTGGCTCGCCTGAGAAGTTGGCCGAGGTACTCACCAGCGGACGGCGCAGGCGGCGCACCACCGAGCGACAAAATTCGTGGTCGGCAACCCTCACAGCCAGAGAGCCCTCCTCGGGGATGAGGTTAGGGGCCACGCCCACGGCTCCGTCGAGAATGAGTGTGAGGGGCTTGTCGGAGAGTTCCAACAGGTCCCACGCCACCTCGGGCACACGGCGGATGTAGCGTCCCACGGAGGTCGGCTCGTCGAGGAGCACAATCATACCTTTCTTATTTACAGAGCCCTTGAGGGCGTAGATTTTCTCCACGGCCTCGGCATTGGTGGCATCGCACCCGATACCCCACACGGTGTCGGTGGGATAGAGAATGATTCCCCCGCGGCGCAGCACTTCCACTGCTTTGCTTACCTCTTCGTGCATCATCATTGTCTCTTGATTAGTGCCACAAAGGTAACTTTTTTTGTGGGATAAATCTCACATTTAGATTTGTTTTTGCTGATTTTTACATACTTTTGTAACATTCAAATCCACCTGTGTAACAAACACAACGCTATGAAAAAACAATTTTGGATTCTTGCCACCGCAATAATATCCCTCTTGGCTTTTGGTTGTGAAAACCAAAGCGGCGACACTGCCCCCAACGGGACAAACGTACACATATACAGCATAAGTCCCAAGGAGGTCAATCTCGGTGGTTGGGAGGTTAGATTTGAGCTCATCTACCAGACCGACACAGAGTGCGATGTGGTTATTCCCGACGAGGCAAAGGATTGGATTAGTATTGAGGAGCCAACAAGGGTACAGTCGGACACCCTCACCGTTGTCTTGGCAGCAAACAATAGCGGCACCGCCAGAAGTGCTATCGTGAAGGTCGTTGCTGCCGACCAACCTTCGCACGCAATCGAATACACCATCACACAAAACAGGCGATACACAATCCACTACACCTCCATCAACGATACACTACTCGAAATATCAGACACCGGAACTTGTGGAGTAAAACTCTATTCCAATACCTACAAAGATGGCATTGGCTCTTTGGACTTTTACGAGCCTATCACTAAGATTGGTTATCGTACCTTTTATAAACAAAGAAACCTTAAGAGTGTAATCATTCCGGAGAGTGTTGTGGAGATTGGCGAAGAAGCCTTCAGGGAGTGCATAAACCTTGAAGAGGTAACCATTCCCGATGGAGTTACCAAAATCGAAGCCGGTGCGTTCTGGCAATGTTCGAGCCTCACGAGTGTCAAACTCCCCGGCAGCATCAACACAATTCCAGACCAATTGTTCACCCAATGTTCGCTTCTTACCGAGATGAACATACCCCAAGGGGTTACCTCCATTGGGTTGGGAGCATTCTTCCTGTGCGAAAACCTCCGAAAAGTCACCATTCCCGACGGAGTTACCATCATTGGTTCTCAAGCGTTTGAGGGATGTAAGAACCTTGAAGATGTTGTCATCCCCGGTTCCGTTGATACGATTGGGAGTTGGGCGTTCAGAAAATGCACCTACCTTAACAGTGTTACCATTGGCGAGGGCTTGACCACACTTGGGAATAGTGTGTTCTCCGAATGTGTGAGTATGCAAAAAATCAACCTCCCCAGCACTATCACCAACATTGGAACGGCCTTTTTCAATTGTGCCGGCGAGTTGGAGATAAACACCAAGATGGTCGAAGCCGATTGCGCATCGGCAGAAGAGTCTGCTCACCATCGTTGGCTCCTCGCTGCCGATTTCCACAAGTTTACCTTTGGTGAAAATATCGAAAAAATTGGCGACTATGCCTTTTGTGGCGATATGACCACCACGAGTGTAAAAGAGCTTGTCTTCAACGGCAAGATTAAATCCATTGGCAAGAGAGCATTCTATTTGTGTTGTGAACTTGAACAGCTAACCCTTCCCGAGAGTGTTACCTCAATCGGAAGCGAAGCATTCTCTAACTGCCTGGTTCGAACACTCTATTGCCGACCAACAACTCCTCCCAGCGGCGACGTCGATATGTTCTCCAGCGTGTACAAAATCTATGTGCCACGAGAGAGTGTGGACGCCTATTTGGCCGACGAGCATTGGGGCCAATATGCACGCCACATCGAAGGCTACGACTTTGAGTAACACATTGCACGAAGATGTGATTATCTCAAATGGGAAACGGAAAATAACGACACGTTTGGCATTTTTTATTTTGAAGAAATTTTATTAGTTTTGTAACACTAACACTGCAAAACTTAACGCTTTATGAAGAAGTTTTTCACTCTATTGGTTGCCTTGGTTGCAAGCATATCAACTCTTTTGGCTGCCGACTACATTGTTATTCGTGTGGGTAAAAACATAGCAATGCCCGTGAAGGTAAACACCTCCAACGGCACCTACACCATCACAACCTACGAAACACGCATAAACGGAAACATAAGCGTCAACTCCGCCTACGACGCCAATGGACAGCAAATTATGGTACAAGGTTCTGTGTCGGGTGGTACAAATCAAGCAACCGTGAGGTATTACGATCTGACGCAAACATACCCCTCGTCATCATCTTCTTCGTCTTCATCTTCGTCGAGTAGCAGCTATTCGAGTTCTTCGGGCTCTTCATACTCTTCCTCTTCGGTATCAAGTAGTGTGAGGTCAAGCGGCAGCAACTTCTACAGCAATGCAATGTCCGCTGCCAGCTCTATGATGTTTGTGAGTGGCGACGGCCTGCCCTATTTTGGTGTCGAGGTCGGTTACTCTCGTTTCTGCACCTACTTCGTGCGCCCCCGACTTGCACTCGGCGAGTCGGGAGGTTTCCTGCTATACGGTGGCGTGGGCAAAGAGGACGTTTTCAAGAAACACGGAGGTAGCGAGGAGGTCTATTGGCACGTTGGACTTGGCTCCTATGTCAGCGACGAGGTCAACACCATCGAAACAGGTATAACCTTAGGCACCAACCCAATGTGTAACACTTCGGAATACGACGACCCCGACATCTATGGAGGTTGGGGCTTTGTGCTGGATGCCCGATACAGTTTCACAATCCCCGAAACCATATTCAGCATCTATGTAGGAGCAGGTATTGGTGTGGGTTGGACCGAACGAGGTAGTGCACAATTCATCTATGACTTACACGCAGGTGTGTCGGTTAAATTATTCTCCGATTGGTGGTAATGACGACCGAGTGATAGATGAGGAGCGAAAGTGACAAGAATTATAGCCGTAGGGGCGTTTTTTTGAAAAATTCACACATTCCACTTTACATTTTCCATTTTAATCCTTACTTTTGTGGACTTGTATGGATAACAACAGAATAACAAAACTAAAATAAATACTATGGGAAGGGCTTTTGAGTATCGCAAAGCGCGCAAACTGAAACGCTGGGGCAATATGGCTCGCACGTTCACAAAGATTGGAAAAGAGATTGAAATCGCAGTAAAGGCAGGTGGTCCCGACCCCTCCGGCAACACTCGTCTGCGCGTGCTGTTGCAGAACGCAAAGGCCGAGAATATGCCCAAGGAGAACGTTGAAAGGGCCATCAAACGTGCTATCAGCAAGGATACCACCGACTACAAAGAGATGGTTTATGAGGGCTATGGTCCCTTTGGTGTGGCCATCCTCGTGGAGACCGCAACCGACAACACCACCCGTACCGTGGCAAACGTGCGCTCCTACTTCAACAAGTGTGGCGGCACCCTCGGAACCAGTGGTAGCGTAACTTTTATGTTCGACCACCTCTGCGTGTTCAAGACCGCGAACAAGGAGAGCATCGACCTTGAAGAACTCGAACTTGACCTCATTGACCTCGACCTGACCGAGATGTTTGTGGATGACGACAACGTAATCAACATCTACGCCAAATATGAGGCCTTCGGTGCTATCCAGTCCTACCTCGACGAGCACCAGATGGAAATCGTCAGCGGTGAGTTTGTTCGCATCCCCACCGACACCAAGGAGGTTACTGCCGAGCAGCGTGAGTCGCTCAACAAACTCATTGAGAAACTTGAGGAGGATGACGACGTGACCAACGTCTACACCACGATGGCCGAGGAGCCCGATGCCGAGTAAGGCAAGGCGCACCGCTCCCGACAAAAAGAACAAATCGGATATGGAACAAGGAGGGCTCGGAGCAATATCCGAGTCCTCCTTTCCTTTTTGGCCAACACCTAACGGCTAATTAGTAAAGAGTAATTAGTAAATATTTTTCCCACGCTTTGGGAGCACCACCCAAAGTACTCCTCCCCTACGATAGGGGAGGTCGGGAGGGGTGGTCGAAATTGGTGACAGCGGCTCCGCCGCAGAAAAAAGCGCAAAGAGTAATTAGTAAATATTTTTTTGCGTTATAATCAAAACAACTAATGGCTAATGGCGAACAGCTAACAGCGTAAAATGAAAAAGTTTGCAATCATAGTGGCGATGGTGTTGCTGGGGGCGCAGGGGCTCTCGGCGCAACGCACACGCACCTATGTGCCCTACTCGCGCTACGGAGGCGGCTATATGGCAGGTACTACCGTAGACGAAATCACGGGCGACACCACCTATGTTGTGCAACTCTCCGACGTCATCGCCTTCCGTAGCATTGGCGACATCAAGCGACACCGCAGGCTCATTCGCAACGTGAAGGCCGTCTACCCCTACGCCCTTGACGCACGCCGCTACTTCAACTCCCTCAACGCACAACTCGACACCGTGAGCAACAAGAAGGAGCGCGAGCGCATCACCAAAAACCTCGAAAAGGAGATTATCAGGCGCTACACCCCCGTGTTGGAAAATATGACCTACACGCAGGGCAAAATCCTCATACGACTAATCGACCGCGAGACCGAGCGCACCTCCTACCAACTGCTGGAGGACTTCAGGGGTAAGTTCTCCGCCAAGTTCTGGAACACCATAGCCAAGATTTTCCGTGCCAACCTCAAGCAGGAGTACGACCCCACGCAGGGCGAGGACAAACTCATTGAGCAAATCATCATCCTCTACGAAGCAGGACTGCTGTGAGAAAATCAAAATTAAGGGAAATATTAAAAATTTTTAAGAAATAATTTATACCTTTGTGGGGTGCAGAGTGCCCCAATGGGCACGCTCGCACGGCAAAACAAAAACGAAAACGTACTACATTACAAATTCAATACTTAAAATAAATCACTATGAAACAAGCAATTGCAATTCTCACAGGTGGTGGTCCCGCACCCGGTATGAACACCGTTGTGGGCTCGGTAGCCAAGACTTTCTTGGGTAAAGGTTTTCGTGTAATCGGTTTGCACGAGGGTTACAGCGGTCTGTTCAAGGCCGAGGCTCGTATGGAGGACATCGACTATCGCCTGGCCGATGACATCTTCAACCGTGGTGGCTCCTATCTTCAGGTGAGCCGTTTCAAACCCACCGATGCCGACTTTGAGAACAATTTCAACCTTTCGTTCTTCCAGGACAACAACGTGAAGTTGCTGGTAACCGTTGGTGGTGATGACACCGCATCGACTGCCAACCGCATCGCCAAGTTCCTCGAGGCAAAGCAGTACCCCATTGCCAACATCCACGTTCCCAAGACCATCGACAACGACCTTCCTCTGCCCGCAGGTGCTCCCACCTTCGGCTATGAGTCGGCTATGGATAAGGGTGCCGTGATTGGCAGGGCTGTATATATGGACGCTCGCACCAGCGGCAACTGGTTTATCCTCGCCGCTATGGGTCGCTCGGCAGGCCACTTGGCTTGTGGTATTGGTGCCGCTTGCCACTATCCTATGATTGTTATCCCCGAGATGTTCAACAAGACCGAGATTACCATCGACAAGATTGTGAACCTCGCCATCTCCTCCATCATCAAACGCAAGATTATGGGTATGGACTACGGTGCAGCAATCGTGTCGGAGGGTGTGTTCCACAGCCTCTCCGAGGAGGAAATCAAGAATGCAGGTGTGAACTTCACCTTCGACGAGCACGGCCACCCCGAACTTGGTAAGGTTTCGAAGGCTCACGTGTTCAACGAGATTTTGGAGAAGAAGCTCAAAGCACTCAAAATCAAGGTTAAATCGCGCCCCGTGGAGATTGGCTACGAGGTACGTTGCCAGACTCCCGTTGCAAGCGACCTGCTGTACTGCACCACCCTCGGTATGGGTGTCTACAAACTCTTCAGCGAGGGTAAGACCGGCTGTATGGTCTACGTTGCACAGGACGGCCAGATTAGCCAGCTCTACCTCAAAGACCTTCAGGACCCCACCACCGGCAAGATTCCTCCCCGTTTGGTCAATCCCGATGGCGACCAGTTCCAAGGCCTCGTGAACAACATTCTTTGCTACATCACCCCCGAGGACTACGAGGCAGCAAAGGCCTATGTTGAGAACCCCGAGGAGTACGACTTCAAGAAGATTCTCAACTGGTAGTAGGCGCTACCGCACACACATAGGCGGTGGAGTTCTCGCTCCGCCACCCGCAAACAACAAGGGCTTCCGAATGGTTCGGAAGCCCTTGTTGTTTGGATAAGACACCCACCTATTGGAGAGAGAACTCCCTCTCGGCGGTGGTCAGCAGGCGCATATCGCCCTTACGACCACGAGCCAAGCGGCTGCGGGTGCCACCCTTTACGACCACGCCGCCCTCGTTTGTGGGCATAGTGGAGGGAGCCACACGCAGTGGTGCAGGCACGGCCGCACGGCTGGCAGGAGCAATCTCCTCGCCACTAATCTGGTCGGAGCCCTCCCACGGCAGCACGATGAGGATTGCACCCTCGTCAGCGGAGTAGTTGTAGCCTCGGTTTGTATCCTTCACCATATACCACGGAGCGAGTTGGAAGACCATATCGGAGATAACACGGTTGGGGCTGTTGCGATAGACCTCTACCGACTCGGGTTTATCCCTCATAGGGTATTTGAGGGCGCTTGTACCACCATTGTAGGCGTGTTCGATAACTATCTCCTCGCCACCAATTTGCAAGCCCGTGCTGTGGGGGTCGAAGCAGATGTGGCGAGTGGTGCCACCCTTACCATCGGCAAGGTCATAGACGGCCAGTTCGAGATAGTCGCCACAGTGGCCGATGTAGCCCTCGGAGTAGCGGCTCCAATAGCCTGCATAGGGTTTCACGATGCGGTAGTGGGCCGAGCCATCGCTGTCCTGCAAAATCTCCACAGCCGAGCGAGTGGCCTCGGTCTGACCGAAGAAGTGGCTGGCGTCTTGATAGCGGCCAATGCCGAGCGAGGTCCACTGGGTGGCAGGGGCGGTGGTGATGGTCTTACGCACCACGGCGGAGGATCCAAAGTCGTTGGTAAACCAACCCACTACGAGATACTCGGTCGCGGGGGTAAGACCGAGGAATACCTCCGAGTAGCCACCATTGTTGGCATAGTCGAGGTAGCCGGTGATGTAGTTGTAGCCGTGCTCGTTAGCCTTCTGAACAATCTCCTCGTCGGAGAGCGAGGCGTAGTCGGGCGAGTTGGGCATACAAGCGTAGCAAGCCGAGGTGAGGTTATCTCCGCTAAGCAACATTGTGAGTTGCGTGTCGGGGCGGACAGAGTCCTTCTGAACATCCATCGTAACCTCGCAAGCGGGAGCACTATCGCCTGCCTTGACGTAGGAGTAGTTGCAGAAGTTGCGGCTCACAACATTATTTCCGTTACTGATACCCAGCACAATCATTCCGTAGCGGCCTGTCTGTTCGGGTGTCCAAGCCACGGCTGCCCACTCGTCTGCGTTCTCGTTGCTGTGTGTGAAGTTATAGACCAAAGCACTGCCGAGGTGGGCATCTATCAGACCACTCACCTCCTCTTCGCTGATTTCGTTGGCGATGGGTATGATAGCAAAGGTCTGTGCATCCCTCTCGATGTAGATGTTGAAGACACAATCCCCACTCTCTTCGTGCAGGCCGGCATATTCGATACCGACAAGGTTGTAGGAGGCTTTATCCATCGATGCACCGGGCAGCATATATGTAATCATTCCATTGCTCGAATTAGTACCCGTAAATGAGCCCAAACCTGCCAACGTGTAAAGCGGAGCGGTCTGCAAAAGACCCTCGCCCACCATTCTGTTGTATGGCACAGGAGAGGTCACATTGGAGGAGTGCAATTCGAGGTCATACCATTCACCATTGTAGTCGAACATCAGGCCGGGGTAGATGGTTTTCGAAGTGGGCGAAGTAGCTCGCACGGAGGTGTATTGAATACCATTGTATGTGTCAATCGCAGTGCTGACAAGCACATAGGCGGGCGGTGCCACACTCTCGGAGAGTTTCAAGTTGGGCTTATTGCCATCGGCAACATATTTCAGGAGGTCGCCAAAGGGGGTAACATAGAGGAAAGAGCCATTCTTATCAGACATAACGTCCACATCCCAAATAACTCCGAAGAGGCCACCTTCGCTTATCTGTCCTTGTCCCAAGTAGGAGAATTGTCCGCCCATTGTAATCCAAGGAGTGATGTCGAGGGTCATATCGGCAGCGTTGAGCTTCAACTTGTAGGCACCGGTGAAGGGGAAGAATACCCTCTCCTCACTACCCTCTTTCATCTCCACAGGGTAGATGGTCGAAATCAGCGTACCGCCATAGTTGATGGCACCGCCTTCGCTCGGAGTGGTCATCAGCGAGTAGCCAACTGCGGTGTCCTCCACGAGCAGGCTCACCTCATAGGTGGTACCCTCCACAAACCTGAAGGCATCCGACTGCGAGCCATCGCTACCACACACCACAGCATTGAGGCTCTGTTGGTCGCCACCACCCTCGCCGGGCTGGTCATCGCCACCACCTTCGCCCTCACCGGGTTGGTCGTCATCACCGCTGCCACCCTGTCCGGGTTGGTCTTTGAACTCCACATCGGGGTCGGCGCTCCAATCGTTCACAATGGCGTCAAACTCGGCCGAAATGCTCTTGGGAGTGATGGTTACGGTGAGGTGGCGCACCTTGCCTGCGCCAAACTCAACCTCCGCCTCGGTGTTCTCAAAGGTGAGTTGCTCGCCCGCATCGGTCACAAAGGCCAACTTGGGAGCAACCTTCTGCGGGGGCACAATCAACACAAAGGAGTTGGTATAGCCCTCGGTGGGAGTGGCAAGTTCGCCCGCACGGATGGTGCCACGGTCGCCTGTGGCGGAGTATTGGGGGAACTCAAAGAGGTAGTTGCCCTGCACGCCATCCACGTAGGCAGCCACAACCTTGTCGGTGCGCTCGTTCTTCACGTCCACCACAATCTTCGAAAGCAGGTGGCCGAAGGCGAGCTGCACGCTCTCCTCGGTGGGTGCCACATCGGTCAGGCTGGCAAACATCAGGTCAGAGGCGGTGTAGCCCTTGTGTGTGGTCTGGTCGGTCTGCACACAGAAGTTCACTCCGTGGAGAAGCACATCAGTGGTAGCCCACTTCTCGTTGTAGGGATAGAAAGCAAAGATTTGGCTCTTCTCCTCGCCCTCGTACCATTTGTACTCCTTGTCGCCCGAAAAGCCGCTTTCGCCCTTCGTGAACTTACCATTATCTATCCAAACGGAGAGATTTGCAAGCGCATCCATCATCTCTTGTGCGGTAGCACCTTCGGGTAGCACCACCGAGCCCTTCGATGCAAACACACTGATTGCATCGCCCACCTCAAAGGCGGTATCTGTAGCCCTCGAGTAGGCCGAGGTGGTTGCAGTTATTTTGAAGAGAGGTCCGCTGTTGTCGATTGGGCCGTCAACGCCCGGAGGAACCTCGCCGCACGAAGCGGCCGCAAAGAGCACCGCTGCAAAGAGTGCAAGTTTGGAGAGTAATTTTTTCATAGCATTTTATTTTTAAGGGTTAATAATTAGCAGGAATGTTTGTTAAGTATTTCGATACTCGGCTACAATATATAACATTTATATATAAATGCCAAGCTTAACACTCAAAAATAACATAGGCAAATGGGCTTCTATTCCGTTTTCTAAAACTTTTTGCCTATATTTGCAGAAAATCGCACATACAACGCTAACTATAAACACATCAAACAACAACATTATGAAACGCTACATCATCGCTTTTGCGCTCTTGCTTGTGGGCACATTGTGTGCACGTGCACAGGAGAGCAGTGTCATTGTTTCCAAGTATGGTTCCGAGCCGCTGAAGATTGGCTCTGTGGAGGAGTGGGAACAGGTGCACCGCCCCGTGATTATGAACTTCTTTGAGCAGGAGGTCTATGGCCTCACTCCCCTGCGCCAAGTGGGCATCACCTATGAGGTTGTGGAGGAGGCGCAAGGCGCACTCGGTGGCAAGGCCATCCGCCGTCAGGTGGCAATGCACATCGACGGTATGGAGACCCCCGTCTACATCCTGATGTACATTCCCGCCAATGCCAAAGGCCCCGTGCCTGCATTCCTCGGTATGAACTTCAAGGGTAACCACCAGATAAACCCCGATGAAGCCATCATCCCCTCACCCAACGCTCCCGTAACGAAAGGTGAGCCTCTGCGTGGTGCCGCATCGAGCCGCTGGCCCGTGGAGTATGTGGTGGAGAGTGGCTATGCCGTTGTTACCCTCAATAGGGACAATGTAGACCCCGACTTCGATGACGGCTTCAAGAACGGGCCCCACCCCCTCTTCTATACCCAGGGACAAACCGCTCCAAAAGCCAACGAGTGGGGTACCATTGGTGCTTGGGCTTGGAGCCTTTCGCGCGTGATGGACTACCTCCAGACCGACAAGGACATCGATTCCAACAAGGTTGCCGTGTTGGGTCACTCACGTTTGGGCAAGACCGCCCTGTGGGCAGGCGCACAAGACCAAAGGTTTGCCATCGTAATATCCAACGACTCGGGTTGTGGTGGTGCTGCCCTCTCCAACCGTGAGGTGGGCGAAAGTGTGGAGGTTATCAACCGTTCCTTCCCCCACTGGTTCTGCGACAACTACAACAAGTATCGCAACAACGAGAGTGCTCTGTTCATCGACCAGCAGGGCCTCATCGCCCTGATGGCACCCAGGCCGGTATATGTGGCAAGTGCCACCCTCGACCAATGGGCCGACCCTGTGGGTGAGTACCTCTCGGCACTCTACGCTTCGCCCGTCTATGAACTCTATGGTCTGAAAGGTCTGGTGGGCCCGCAGCCCGCCCCCGACAGCCCCGTGAGGAGTGGCCACGTGGGTTACCACCTGCGCACTGGCAAGCACGACATCAACATCTACGATTGGCAGCAGTATGTTGCCTTCGCCAATATGCACTTCTTCGGCAAGTAGCAATCGGCGCAAACACACAAAAACTCCTCCCCGCACACTATTGTGGGGAGGAGTTTTTGTGTTTAAGCCGTTGGCTGTTAGCCATTAGCCATTTTAGCACCCTTATGGGGAGGGAAATCTACTCGCAGGGAGCGAAGGTCAATTTCATCGAGAAGTGGGCACGGCCGTCAACTTTGCCCTGAATGTAGCACACACCCTCCTCGGCCACAGTGCAGTAGAGTTCCACCTCCTGCTCCTTGCGCACCTCGGCATCGTAGTTGATGACCACATCGCGCAACTCACGGCCCTCATAGAGCCCCGCTGCATCCAACGCATCCAAAGCCCATACGAGGTACTTCACGTTGTTGGCGTGGCCCACATAGTCCACGTCCGACCACGCAACCTTGTGGGTGCCAATCAGTCTGGGCTCCACGCCCGCAGGCACACTCACCTTGTCGGCCGGTTCGGCAATGGCGTCTTCCTTGATACATTTCTCCACGCTCTCGGCCAATTCGGGGTTGCGTGAGGTGACCAAGCGGTGGGTGTTCACGTCTATCACAACCCACGAGGTGGTGGCCACCGCAAGCCTTTCACCCGCGGCATCTTCAATGGAGAAGTCACGCAGGTAGAAGAGCCTATGGGCACCCTTGTGCCAAGTCTTCAGGCACACCTCATCGCGCCACTTTGGGTAGCGGAAGAAGCTGACGTGGGTGCGCGAGAGTACCCACGTAGTGTTGGTACCAATAAGGTCATCATAGCCAAATCCCAACGTGTCGGCATTGCGACCTGCAGCCTCCTGCATCCAATCAAGCAGTGCTGTGGGGCGCAAAATCTGTTTGTTGTCCACCTCATAGGAGGCTATGACGTGTTGTTCGGAGTGTTTTTCTGCCATATCCTTTTTTGCTTGTCAATCCATTTTCACACCCGTGTGGCGAAGGTGCAAAAAACATTCAAATAAGTTTCTCGTTCTCCTACTCTTTGGTCAGGTGTACATCCAACTGTGGGAAGGGGAAGTGAACGCCCTTGGCTGGGAGTTGTTTGTAAATCTGCTCGTGCAGGTCGTGGTAGACACCCCAATAGTCGGCACTGCTCGTCCAGACCCTTACGACAAGATTGACGGAGTTGTCGCCCAGCGAGGAGATGGCCACAAAGGGTGCGGGAGCATCCTGCTCGATGCGGCTGTCGGCAGCGATGATGGCCAGCAGGGCCTCACGTGCGGTGTCGTAGTCGTCGCCATAGGAGATTGCAACGGTGAGGTCCACATGGCGGCGATTCTCGGCCGAGAAGTTGTTAATCACGTTGTTCACAATGGGACCATTGGGCAAGGTGATGAGTTTGTTGTCGGGGGTGTTGATTACGGTGTTGAAGAGTTTAATCTCCTTCACGCTACCCTCATAACCCTGTGTTTGGATGTAGTCGCCAATGCGGAAGGGGCGCAGCAGCAAAATCATAATTCCGCCCGCAAAGTTCTGCAATGTGCCGCTCAATGCCATACCGATGGCAACACCCGCGGAGGCCAGCAGAGCCACAAACGAGGAGGTATCCACACCAAGTTTGCGCACAATGCTCACAATCAAAATCACATAGAGAGCCGCCTTCACAAACGAGCGCACAAATTTGGCAAGCGAGATTTCCACCTTGCGGCGGTCGAAGATACGCCCCAGCAGGCGGTCGATGTAGCGGATAACCCAGCGGCCCACCACGTAGATGGCCACAGCAATGAGGATGTCCCAGGCAAAGCCCAGAAGTCCTTTGGTCACAAATTCGAGTGCCTCCTGGAAGGGCATCTCTTTGATGGTCTCAACGGTTTGAGTCAATTTGGCTGTTGCCACCGAGTCGGCAGCAATCAGGTCGGCTTGTAGGAATTTCATACAAATATTTGGTTTGTTTGAGTTAAGTTGTCTATTTCCTTTCCACGGGTGGTCAAAATTTTCACAAATATATAAAATTTCACTCGCAATACCCAAACCTCGCTCCTCCAAACGTCTGCGAATGTAAAACCACTACAAAAATATAGCAAACACGTTCAAATCAAATCCGGAGCGGAATTTACCTTCCCACAAATATTTATATTTGTGTGCAACGGAAACAAAATTTACTAACCAAATAAGCACAAAAAAATCCTTATGAAACATTTTTACACCTCGGTCCTCGTGGCACTATGCGTGGCAACCACGCTCACGCTGGCCTCGTGTGAGCAGCAGGGAGAAATCATCTACATCGATGAGCCCTACAAGCCCACACTCACACTCGACCTTGCAAGCGACCTTCCACAGTCGTTGTACCTCTCCGACACCCTCAACTTTGCCGTGAAGGTAACCTCGCGCTATGCGCCCATCGCATCGCTCACAACACAGGTTATCCTCGGTGAGGAGGTCTTTGCGGAAAGGAATGTAACGGCAGCAGCCACCGAAGGCGATGGCAAGCAGATTGATTTCTCCGGCAGTGTGCCCATCCCGTTTGTGCCCAACGCACCCACGGGTATTGCCACACTGCGCTTTACGGCCACCAACGTCAATGGCGGCAAGCGCGAGTTTGACTATGCATTACCCATCGAACGTCCCCAATTCGACCACCTCGTGCTCGTTCACCAGCGAGGCACCTACAATGTGCCCCGCATTGAGGGCAATACCTACCACTTGGAAGCAAATATCCCCGATGATGAGAATGCCTATCTTCAGACCCCTCCCTTTGGTCCGAAAAATCGTGTGGTTACCTTCAAATTGGCCTCCTCCACAGGCGGTGTGCGCACCGACTCCAGGGGCAACTCCGGTATCCCTATGGGTGTGCTTGCCGATGGCAAAAAGAGCATCACGCTCAACACCGAGAACTTCCACTACTTCCTACCCAATCAGGCCTATCTGCACAAGGTGCAGGCGAGCGAACAGGATGGTACTCCCCCAGCGGAGAGTCCCTTCTACGACATCGTGCTCTCGCGCAACAAGAAGGCCATAGACAGCCACGGACGTGCCGGCAACCGCATCACCAACGCCGCAGGTCAGGTGGTGAAGTTCAAGCTCAAACCAGGCTCGCAAGTGATTGACGGCTACTCCGGCCGTGTGCGTTCCACCATTCTCTACCCCGAGGTGGGTGTGATGGTCAACGTGGGTTCCAAGAGAGTAATCAACGGCAAGCCCTGCTTCTTCGGTTTCAGTTTCGGTACCGACAAGGGTGGCCAATCGGGTTGGATTTATGAGGAGAACGTGGACGACCCCGAGATGATGGCCCAATGTGGCGACGACTTCCGTGTGGACCTCACCCCGCAGGCTGTTGAGGGCGATGCGCCTGTGCAGTTCCGAGTGGTGGCCGAGGACCCCAAGCCGTGGGCCGAACTCAAGGTGCGCAAGGGCATTAGCAGGGCCGAGAATGTGGCCGTATCGGACTACCTCGACCGTGGCGACGGCACCGTCTACACGCTCTATGCCCTACCCTACTTTGGTGGTTTTGCCAACGATGCCAACATTGGCGACGGTCAGCCCATCTTCATCCCCGATGCAGGTGTGCCCCGTATGATACTCAAGGTGTTCCTCCCCAGCGACCCCATTGAGGAGGACCGCATAGCCTACAGCGACCCCGCCAAAAAGCAGATGGAGTGGGTGTTCGGCCGCATCGGCGATTGCCGTGGTTGGATTCCGGTACTCGACCTCGAGGAGATTAAGTAACCACTGTCCCACCCAAGAGAGTTTTTAATCAGACAACAAAGCAAAAACCAGAGAATAAAGTATGAAAAGACATAGCATTATTATACTGACTGCACTGCTCACCACACTCCTGCTCGGAGGTTGTGGCGAGCCGGAGCCCACCTACGTCTACAACGAAAACCCCGACAACAAGGAGGCCTCCCTGAAGTTCCTCTCCGAAATGAGCACCACCGTGGATGCAAAGGCACAGGAGGTTGTGTTCGACTTGGTGTCGACCCACAAGCAGTTTGACATCAAGGTGGACCGCAAGTGGTGCACCGCCGAGGTGAGGGATAACAACAAACTCGTCGTGAGTGTGGAGAAGAACGAATTTGGCAACAATCGTGTGGCCACCATCACCATCGTTACCGGCATTGAGGACAACGTAACCGCACCGCAGAGCGTGAGTGTCTACCAGGGTCCCGGCGAGATTGCCATCCCCAAGGTGGGCGACATCTATGGCACCGGCGTTGTCTATTGGGCAAGCACTGCGGCTGCCGATGCAGGTTTCCGCACCGTGAGCCTCAAGCGTGCCTATGGTCTTGCAGCACAGTGGAGCATCGACTTCCAGGAGACCGGTATGACCGACAAGAACGACGGCCTCAAAAACGTGGAGAAGATTGAGTTCCTCAACGAGTATCCCGCATTCAACTTCTGCGCCACTATGGAGGAGAATATGGGCAAGGGTTGGTATCTGCCTGCCCTCAACGAGTGGGACGACATATTCCTGTTCTACAACGGAGGCATAACTCCTACAAAAGGACTCCCCACAGCGGCCGAGCAAGAGGCACGTACCGCATTTGAGGCGTTCCTGGCCGCCAATGGGGGTGACCCCTTCAATGCCTTTGTGGCCTCGAGCAATGGTGATAGTTATTGGACCAGCACCGAGTCGAGCCTTGAGGATGCCTACTGCGTGCTTACCCACAACCACAAAATCCTCGAGGGCTCCAAAACAGGCTCCAAGCGTGGCGCACGTTGCGTTCAGTACTTCGACCTGAAGTAGAGTCCCCACACACACCTACACGGTGCAGGCTCTGCACAACACACAACAAGGCCTCGGTCCGCAGTGGACCGAGGCCTTGTTTTTCGTTTATCGCTTTATGGTGCAAACTACTCTGCTGCGGGAAGAGTTACGTCCATAATGCAACGAGTGTAGCGTTTGGGGCTCTTTGCCGTCTTTGCAGCATTTGAAATACGAGGACCTCCGGTGCAACCATAAGCAACCTGTGTGGTGTTTGCAGTATTCACGGTGCTGGACAGGTAGGTAGTACCATCATTCACATCATCTGCACTTTGGTTGAGTTTCTCACCACCAAGGGCAACCAGAGCAGCCTCAAACTTGTCGCGAGCAGCAAGTGCTGCAGCACCAACGGGACACAAGTCGGGGTTGGCCATCTCTGCGGGGTTCTTGCAGTTGTCGTTGCGGAGCAGAGTGAGGTCGTCCACAGCGTAGTAACCCTTCAGGAGGTTCTCGAGTTCAATCCTCGAGGGCAGATACCAACCCTCACCCTCGGTCTTGCACGACTGGTAGGAGAGGAACTCGCCAATGTTCTCACCTGCGGCAGCAGCAATAGCCTCCATATTGGCCTTACCATTGTCCTCGGTAGTTGTAATCGCAAGGGCGTCGTAACCACTGTTGCACCAGTTCTGGGGACCATACGCCTGGGTGGAAACAATCTTGGCCTTGGTTGCATCTGCGGGATCTACCCAGAAGATGACACCCTTCACGCCATCCTTGTCGTAGGCGGTACCGATGCGGTCATCCTTTGGAGTGGGCTCGGGCTCGGCCACGGCAGCAGCCTGCGACACAGGATAGGTCTGGATTGCGGGCGATACCGAGCCGGAGAAGGTAAAGGCCACCTGCGAGGTGCGTACCTCGGGATTGGGGTTGAGAGCCTTGATGGTGAAGGTTACAACAGCATCCTTCTTGGTGGCTTCCAGCCACTCCTGGTCGGCCTCGGGAACAGCCACGGTGAAGCCTGTTACGTTGAGAGTAACATCCATCGAGTCGCCAATCTGGTTGAGCAGGGTGAGGCTTGCGGGCGAGTAGGTTACGGTTACCGAAGCGGTGCTCTTGGCCGACTGCTCCACGTTCAGAGTCACGGTGGTCTGTGCAGGAGCCGCGCCGGCAGTTACCTTCACGCTACCCTTGCGAACATCGGTAGTGCTCTCGTTTGCGCTCAGAGCGGTAACGATAATCGACTTGCCCATAACGTCGGCCTTAATCCAATCATTCTGGGGCTCGGCAACAACCTTGGTTGCATCGGTGGTTACGGTAACCGAAGCGTAGGCATTAGCCTCGGCTGCGAGGGTAACTTTCTCGGGTTTGACAGTCAGTTTGGGGCCCTCAACGCCGGACTCCTCTCCGTTGGGCTCACAACCAATCATTGCAATTGCTGCAATAGCGGCCATCACGCCATAAAGAATCTTTTTCATACGAGTTTTGAGTTTTTGGTTAAAAGTTATACTAATGGTTTTTGGTTTCTTAAGTGAGCCAAAAGTATCAATTAGGACCTAAAACTCAAATGATGAAAATTTCTTTCGGATTATCCTTATATAGTTTTGAACGTTTGAATTATCCGATGGCCAGAAGTTGCACCTCAAAAACGAGCGTAGAGAAGGGTTTTATCACACCCGCACCACGTGCACCATAGCCGAGGTTGAATGGAATTACTATCTCCCACCTCGCCCCAACGGGCATTTGGCGCAGGGCTGTGCGCCAACCATCTATGAGTTGGTTGAGTTTGAAGGTGGCAGGGTGCCCTTTCTGCGTTGCATCAAAGACTTTGCCGTTGATGAGCATACCACGGTAGTGCACCGTGACAAGGCTCTTGGGCGTGGGGCGGTCACCCTTGCCACGGGTCAGTTCGCGGTACATCACCCCACCCGGCAGTACCTGCACACCCTCACGTTGGGCATACTCCTTGAGGTACTCCAGGTTGCGCTCCTTGTAGGCGCTATTGTTGTTCACAAGTGCCATAAGTCAGATACAAGTCTTGTGTGTGTGAGGAGGGTGGGTGCAAACGCCCCCACCCTATTTGATTGTCATTTCCTCCAGCAGGTAGCCCGCACCGCCAATCTTGTCAATCACAAAGAGCACATAGCGGATGTCCACCGAGATGTTGCGGCAGATGGAAGCGTCGTAGTCGAGGTCGCTCATTGTGCTCACCCACGTGCGGTCGAAGTTGATACCGAGCAGCTCGCCCCTGGCATTGAGGATGGGGCTGCCACTATTGCCACCTGTGGTGTGATTCTTGGCAAGGAAGGCCACGGGAATGGTGTGGTGGCCATTGAGTTCCACGCCCCAACGTCCATAGTCCTTTGAGGCATACAAATCACGCAGGCTCTGGGGAATGTCGTAGTCGTAAATCTCGGGATTATCCTTCTCAATGATGCCATCGAGCGTGGTGTAGGGCAGGTGATAGACACCATCGGCAGCCTCGTAGCCCGCCACCGAGCCATAGGCCACACGCAGGGTGAGGTTGGCATCGGGGTAGAAGTTGCGCTCGGGTTCAAAGGCCATCTGGCCACGCATATAGGTCTTGTAGAGGGCTGTAATCTCCCTGTTGAGGGCCGCATACTTGGGGCCAATCTTCTCCCTGTAGAGTCCGTCAAAGGCCACACGCATAGCCCTTGCAGGGTCGCTCTCAAAGTCGTATTGCTCCGCACGGGCCGCCTTGAGGTCGGCAGCCGATGTGAGGCGTGAGGTGCCAAAGAGCCACTCCACAAAGGCCTCCACCGACCCACACTCTGCCAAGCGGTCGGCATACCACTGAGGTACAAACTCGTCACTCACGTGGTCGCCAAACTCCTTCAGCATCTTCACAGCCACACTGCGGTCAATGGCGGGCAGGTAGTCTTTGTAGATGGGCTCCACGTTGTCGGCAGCAAGGGTGCGGGGCGAAGCAAGCCCAATGAGTTCAATGGCATAGATGGCCTCGTTGTAGTAGTCCCTTGTGATGGCATAGGGGAGCATTTCGGCATACTTGGCGTGGAGGCTCTCCACAACGCCCTCATACTCCGTGCCCTTGGCCCACTCCACAAATCGGCTCTCGTAGGCCTGCTTCTTCTCCACCGTCTTACGCCTTGCAAGGCCCAGACTCTCGCCCTGCCATTTCTTCCACGCATTGGCGATGGAGGCGTGCTTGGAGGCGTACATAATGCGGGTGGCCACATCCTTCTCCTGTGCCTCGGAGATTACATCAAGGCGCAGAGTGCGGAGGTGTATCTTTGCGGGGTTGGAGTAGTTCAGCGTGTAGTCCACAAAGTCGCTCGTAACATACTCCCTCGTGGTTCCGGGGAAGCCATACACAAAGGTGAAATCGCCCTCGGCAGCACCCTGTGTGGAGATTGTGAAGTGTCGCTTGGGGGTGTAGGGCACGTTGTCCTTGGAGTAGTCGGCGGGCTGGTTGTTGCGGTCGGCATAGATGCGGAACACAGAGAAGTCGCCCGTGTGTCGGGGCCACATCCAGTTGTCGGTGTCGCCACCAAATTTACCAATGCTCGAAGGGGGTGCCGCCACAAGGCGCACATCCCTATAAACCTGGTAGACAAAGAGGTAGTGTTTGTTGCCATAGTAGAGGCTCTCCACCGAGGCGGAGTACTTGCCCCCCTCCTCGGCACTCTCAACAATAGCCCCACTGCTCTCGCCCGCTGCGATGCGCTCCGTAACATCCTCCATCCTCACAAGGAACGACACCGTGAGGCCCGGGTTGGGCAACTCCTCGGCTCGGCTCATAGCCCAAAAGCCGTTGGTAAGGTAGTCGTGCTCCACGCTGCTGTGGCGTTGAATTTGGCCATAGCCGCAGTGGTGGTTGGTGAGCAACAAGCCCTCGGCCGACACGAGTTCGCCCGAACAGCCCCTGCCAAAGAGCACAATGGCATCCTTGAGCGAGGCCTGATTGATGCTGTAGATGTCCTCGGCGGTGAGTTCAAAGCCTTTGGACTTCATATCTGCCACCCTCTCGCCAATTAGGCAGGGCAGCCACATACCCTCGTCGGCAAGGGCCACGGTGAGTGCGCTCGCAAGCGACACCAAAGTAAGCAACAGTTTTTTCATAGTTGTTTGCGTGTAGTCTTGTGTATGTTATTCTTTCTCTTCTATCTTGTCCAAAAACTCCCCCAACCTCACGTAGAGCATCTGCACCGGCAGGCCCATCACGTTGTAGAACGAGCCCTCGATGCCCTCAATGGCCACATAGCCAATCCACTCCTGTATTCCATAGGCACCTGCCTTGTCGAAGGGGCGATAGGTGGTGATGTAGTGCCCTATCTCCTCGTCTGTGAGCCCACGGAAGCGCACTTTGCTCACACACGAGAAAGAGTCGCTGTGGGTGGTGGTGCGGAGCGTAACGCCCGTTACCACCTTGTGCTCGACACCCGAAAGCAGGCGCAACATCCTCACCGCATCGGCCTTGTCGGTGGGCTTACCGAGAATCTCCCCATCGGCAGCAATCACCACCGTGTCGGCCGTAATGAGCACATCGCCCTCCATCAGAGCATCGGCCCACGCCTCGCTTTTGAGGCCCGAAAGGTACTCGGCCACCTGCTCGGCAGGCAGCGTGGAGGGGTAAATTTCCTCGGCCTCCCTACCCTCTGCAACCAAAAATTCCACACCGCAACCCTCCAACAACTGGCGGCGGCGTGGCGACTTGCTGGCCAGCAACACTCGGTATTTTTGCAATCTCTCTTTCAGTAGCATAACAGACGAATTGAGAATTGAGAATTGAGAA
>JAFVSY010000092.1 GCA_017503465.1 Tidjanibacter sp.
GACCTGACGGGTAGTGAGGTGGTCTACGACCTCTACACCGGCACCGGCACCATTGCCAACTTTGTGGCCTCCAAGGCCAAGAGCGTGGTGGGTGTGGAGTATGTGGAGGAGGCCATTGAGGATGCCAAAGTGAACTCCGCACTCAACGGCATAGGCAACACCACCTTCTATGCCGGCGATATGAAAGATGTGATGAACGATGCCTTTGTGGAGGCCAACGGAAGGCCCGATGTGGTCATCCTCGACCCTCCGAGGGCAGGAGTACACGAGGATGTGATTGCCACCATCCTCCGAGCAGCCCCCGAAAGGATAGTCTATGTGAGTTGCAACCCTGCCACCCAGGCTCGCGACCTCGCACTGATGGACGCACAATACAAGGTGGTTGCGGTGCAACCGGTGGATATGTTCCCCCACACCCACCACGTTGAAAACGTAGTAAAACTCATAAGGCGATGAAACGTTTTTTTGCAACCATAGTGGCCACGCTGTGTGGTCTGTGGGCCCTCTCGGCCCAACTCACCGTGGTGGAGGCCCCCGAAACCGATGCGCTCTACCGAATACCTTTGAAGAAAGGGGCAGTGGTGATGGCCGAAAGGCTCTCGCCCTTGGAGTGCGGTATGGCCCAGCACCTCAACCTCGTGGAATTCTGCGCTTGGAAGTTCTCCACCAAAGAGCCCTCGGAGGTCTATGCCGCAAGGGAGGGTGTGGTGGTGGAGACCACCCGCGACAGGGTGCGCATACGCCACAAGGAGGGTATCTACACCGATTACATGGGCCTTACCAACGTGAAGGTAGCGCAGGGCCAAAAAGTGTCGGCACGCACCCCCATCGGCTCGGCCCGAATGAGTAGTCCCAACTCCCCAAGCAAGGGGCGTTGGAGTGTGGTTATGCTCACCTTCCACTTCCGCAGCAACCCACAGTATGGACAATTCGCCCTCAATGGGGCCTACGAGCACCTGCGCCAATTCATCAACCCCATATTTACCACCCGAGGCAAGTGCAAAACCCACCTCTCTGATGGTGGAGCCTACACGGTGCGCACCCGCACGTGGTGTTGGCCTTGGGAGTAGGGAAAGCGGGCACGCTATTTGCCCCAGCCCTCACATACAACAAGAAAAAGAACTAAATTCATAACCACTATGAAACAGCAACTCACACTCAACTACCTCCACTACGAGGCCATAGAGAAGATGCCCGCCGAAGAGCAGGAACTCGTGCGTGCTGCCGAGCAGGCTTGCGGCAAGGCCATCGCCTCCTACTCCCACTTCCACGTTGGAGCAGCAGCAAGGCTCGCAAGTGGGCGCATCATCACAGGTAGTAACATCGAGAGCGAGGTCTACCCCGCAGGTCTTTGTGCCGAGCGTACCCTCCTCTACCACCACCAAGCCACCACCCCCGAGGACAAAATCGTGGCCCTCGCCATAGCCTCCGTGCCTAACCACAGGGAGTGCTACCCGTGTGGTCAGTGCCGTCAGGTGTTGCACGACGTGGAGAAACGCCAGGGGGCCGACTTCAAGGTCATTATGAGTGGTGCCGGCACCGCCACGGTGGTCGAAAAGGCCAGCGACCTGTTGCCATTTACATTCGTACTCTGACACACACCTCAACCAAACCATAACACAACCCAAGCGATGTTCAACAAACACGACATACTCTACGAAGACAACCATCTGCTGGCGGTGAACAAACACGCCGGCGACCTTGTGCAGTCCGACACCGAGGGCACCCTCGGACTGGAGGACTATATCAAGGAGTATATCAAAATCAGAGATGAAAAGCCCGGCGAGGTATTCCTCGGTGTGGTACACCGCATCGACCGCCCCGTCAGTGGCGTGGTGCTCTTTGCCAAGACCAGCAAGGCCCTTGTGAGGCTCAACGAGATGGTGCGCAACCGCAACATAGACAAACGTTATTGGGCCATCACGGAGGAGGCTCCCGAGGAGTTGGAGGGCACATTGGTACACTACATCAGCCGTGATGGTAAGACCAACAAAGCCTCGGCCTACAACTCCCAAAAGGGCGATGCCAAGAGGGCCGAGTTGCGCTACAAACTCCTCGGTGGCAGCAAGAACTACAAACTCCTTGAGGTGGAACTCATCACCGGTCGCCACCACCAAATCCGTTGCCAACTCTCCAAGGTGGGTTGCCCCATCAAGGGCGACCTGAAGTATGGTGCCAAGCGCAGCAACGTGGGCGGAGGCATATCGCTCCACTCACGCAGTGTGGAGTTTGTGCACCCCGTGAGGAAGGAGCCCATCAAAATAGTGGCCCCCGTGCCAGAGGGCGATGCATTGTGGCAGTTCTTTGAGGAGAGCCAAGGGTAGGGATGAGA
>JAFVSY010000093.1 GCA_017503465.1 Tidjanibacter sp.
ATTGAGAAAGTTGCGAGTAAGCGAGGGCAGAGGGTGCTTGCACACTTTGCCGAGCGAGAGCAACTAAAAGCCACCAAAGGTGGGTTAATTGAGAAAGTTGCGAGTAAGCGAGGGCAGAGGGTGCTTGCACACTTTGCCGAGCGAGAGCAACTAAAAGCCACCAAAGGTGGGTTAATTGAGAAAGTTGCGAGTAAGCGAGGGCAGAGGGTGCTTGTTGGCATCCAAAGGCTCGAAAGAGTGCAGACCTAACATCTACACAAAACAGGCAACGCCTGTGCCGAGCGAGAGCAACTAAAAGCCACCGAAGGTGGGTTAATTGAAAATTGAAAATTTACAACTAACGATTGACGGTTGACGGTTGACGGTCAACGGTAGATGGTTGACTAAATTTATATGGACGAACTATTCAGCATAAAGCAACGCTTCGGGATTATCGGCAACAGCGAGGCCCTCAACCGCGCCATAGAGATGGCCGTGAGGGTGGCTGCAACCGACCTGACGGTGTTGGTCAGCGGCGAGAGTGGTGTGGGTAAGGAGTTCTTTCCGCAGATTATCCACTCCTACAGCGCACGCAAACACGGCAAATACATAGCCGTGAACTGTGGTGCCATACCCGAAGGCACCATCGACTCCGAGCTCTTCGGCCACGAGCGCGGCTCCTTCACGGGTGCCGTGGAGGCCCGCAAGGGCTATTTTGAGGAGGCCGATGGGGGCACCATCTTCCTCGATGAGGTGGCAGAGTTGCCCCTCTCTACACAGGCACGTCTGCTGCGAGTGTTGCAGTCGGGCGAGTTTATGAGGGTGGGCTCCTCCAAGATTCAAAAGACCAACGTGAGGGTGGTGGCCGCAACCAACGTGGACCTCGCCCAAGCAATAGCCGAGGGGCGTTTCCGTGAGGACCTCTACTACCGACTCGGCACCGTGCCCATCGTGGTGCCCGCACTGCGACAGCGCAAAGACGACATCTACCTGCTCTTCCGCAAGTTCGCATCCGATGTGTCGGTGCGCTACAAGATGCCCGCAATCTCGCTCGACGAGGGCGCACGTCATCTGTTGGAAAACCACTATTGGAAGGGTAACATCCGACAGCTCAAAAACGTGGCCGAACAAATATCGGCCATTGAGGAGGCAAGGCTCATCACCGAGCCCATACTGCGCAAGTACCTCCCCGCAGCAGGCACCGGACAGGCCGCAATGGTTATGGGTGGCCCCGGCGAGAGCGACTTTGCCGATGAGAGGGAGTTGCTCTACAAAATTCTCTTCGACCTGAAGAGCGATATGAACGACATCAAGCGTATGCTCATTGAGTTGGGCGGCGGCTATGCTCCCCACACGGCCGAGCCACAGCCACAGCCCTCTGCGCCCGTGTCGGCACTCCTTCAGCCCCACTCCCACTATGTGCGTGAGGCACAGGAGACAATTGGCGAGGAGGTCTTTGACGAGCCCGCCAAGCCACTCTCCAAGGAGGAAAAACTGCGTGAGGAGATTGTGCGTGCCCTGCGCCACAATGGTGGCAAGCGCAAGGAGGCCGCCAAGGAGCTCTTTATGTCGGAGCGCACACTCTACCGTAAAATTAACGAACTGAACATCGACGTTAAAAACCTATAATCACACACCCCAATGAACGCAAGCAGCATCATACGCCGTGTGGCCCTCGTGGTGGCCGTGGCCCTCGTGGCTGCCACCCAGAGTGGTTGCACCATCAAATACTCCTTCTCGGGCGCATCCATCCCCCTGGAGGCAAAGACAGTGAGCATCGCCTACTTCCCCAACAACGCACCGATGGTGGCCCCCACGTTGAGCTCCACCCTCACCGATGGTTTGCAGGACAAGTTCGCGCGACAGACCAAACTGCAACTTGTGCCTTCCAATGGCGACCTCGCATTTGAAAGCGAAATCACCAACTACACCTCCACTCCGGCAGCCATCACAGCCAACGAAACAGCTGCAATGAACCGCCTGACAATCACCGTGAAGGTTAAGTACACCAGCATCTACGAGCCGCAATTCAACTACAACAAGTCGTTCAGCGCATTTGCCGAGTATGATGCCAACTCGCTCCTGCAAGATGTGCAAGACACTCTCATTCAGGAGATTTGCGAGCAACTCATTCAGGATATCTTCAACGCCGCCGTGGCAAACTGGTAGTGCGTGTGCGTGGGTGGCAAAAGGGCAATGGGGACAAGGAAAAACATTCATCGCCGGTGCCCACGACAACAATAAAAAGCAACTATGGGAATAATCAAAGACAGGGACTTGGGGCTGCGTGAGGCGGCCGACTTGAGGGAGCGTTTCCCGTGGTGGAGCGCAGCCCACATTGTGGCCTCCGAGCAGGGCGCACCCACCAAGGAGAGCTACCTGCTCCCCGCACGAGGACGACTGCGCCGTCTGCCCGCCACCTCGCTACTCAAAGAGGTCAGAGCCGAGGAGTTCCAACGTAGCGAAATGCTCGGCATAATCGACGCCTTTATCCACTCGGGCGACCACCACAAAATCGTCATCGACGAGGCAACCACCGAAGAGTCGTTGGCCAAAGTCAACGAGCCGGGCGAGCAGGAAGATGTGGACGAAGAGGAGTTTTTGAGCGAAGAATTGGCAGAAATTTATGCCAAACAGCACCTTTTTGACCAAGCAATTGAAATATATCAAAAATTAAGTTTGCAAATTCCGCAAAAAAGTATTTATTTTGCCGAACTTATTGAGCAACTAAACGCCCAAAAGAGATTGAACGAAAAATAATTAAAAACTTATAGCACAATGTACACTTTTCTTGTAGTATTGATTATCATTGCCAGCATCATCCTCATCTTGGCTATTTTGGCACAGAGCCCCAAGAGTGGTATGGCAGCAAACTTTGGCGCATCGAACCAGGTAATGGGTGTTCGTCAGACCGCCAACTTCCTTGAGAAAACCACTTGGTATGTAGCAATTGCAATCGTGGTATTGAGCCTGCTCTCGACCGTTGCAATGTCGTCCTACAAAAAGGCTTCGGCTCCCCAGAGCGACTCCGTTATCGAGCAGCTTATGGAGGTAACCGAGGAGGCTCCCGTAATGCCCAACCAGGTTGAGGCAACTGCCGAGCCCACCGCCGAGTAAGAGCAGATTGCAAGGGTGCAATAATAGCGAAGGCCGTTCCGAATGGAACGGCCTTCGTTGTGTTTTGGGAGGGAACTCTTTACTCCAACTCCACAAGGCGGTACTCCCTTGAGCCGAGGCCAATGGCAGCAGCGTGCTCGAGGATGTGAATTCCGTGGCGGGAGTTGATGCGCTCAATCAGTGCAGCAGCGTCGTCGCCCTCCTTTGAGGGGTAGTCAAACACCGCATCCACACTCGCCTGGTCCAAAGCCACAGGGTCCAACGAAGCAAAGATACCGATGTCGTTCATCTCCGGGTCGGCAGGATGTGAGTCGCAATCGCAGTCTACCGAGAGGTTGTTGGCCACATTGATGTAGACCACCCTACCCTCGTAGTAGTCGTGTACCGACTGTGCCGCAGCAGCCATCGACTCCAAGAAGTGGTCCTGTTCGGTCTTGGCAACCTGCGCCCACATATCCTCCTTGGTCTCGCACTTGCCCGCCGTGTGGATGTAGGCCTTACCATTGGACGAGGCAACACCGATGGAGGCATTCTTCAGCACACCGCCAAAGCCACCCATTGCGTGGCCCTTGAAGTGGGCAATATTGACCATCCAATCGTAGTGGGCAACATTCTCGCCCACAATGTTGAACTTCAGATGGGTGGTATCCCTCACGGGTATGCGAATTTCGCCCTCGCCATCCATAATATCCACCGTGGCAATGGCCGTGAAACCGTGCTCCACAGCGGCCTGATAGTGGGCCTCGGTGGTGTTGCGGCGACCTGCATAGGCGGTGTTGCACTCCACAATGTTGGCCCCAAGGCCCTGCACAAGGTCCTTAATCAGAGCAGGTTGGAGGAAGTTGTGGCCACCGGGCTCGCCCGTGGAAATCTTCACAGCCACCCTACCCTCGGGCTTAACGCCCAGAGCCTCATAGACTTTCACAAGCCCTTCGGGCGAGATATCACGTGTGAAATAGACCGTTGGGAGTTCCTCCTTGGGCTCGCCACACGAGGTGGCACCAATCATCATCACGCCCGCAACTGCCAGCGCACCAATAAGTTTGAGTGAAATTTTCATACCTTTATTGTTAGTGTTCTTTATTTCTATCCAAGCCCCCAATCAGCGACCGGCGTACATACGCTCATAGTAGGTGGCATAGTCGCCACTCGTTACGTTGTCCATCCACTCCTGATTGTCGAGGTACCAACGGATGGTCTTTTCGATGCCCTCCTCAAATTGCAGTGAGGGCTCCCAGCCGAGTTCCTCCTTGATTTTGGTGCTATCAATGGCATAGCGAAGGTCGTGGCCAAGGCGGTCGGTAACGTAGGTGATAAGGTGGTCCGAGTACCCCTCGGGGTTGCCCAAGATGCGGTCCACGGTCCTAATAATCACCCTAATGAGGTCAATATTGCGCCACTCGTTGAAGCCGCCGATGTTGTAGGTGTCGCCCACCCTGCCCTTGTGGAACACAAGGTCGATGGCCCTTGCGTGGTCCTCCACATAGAGCCAATCCCTCACGTTCTCGCCACGGCCATAGACGGGCAGAGGTTTACCCGTGCGGATGTTGTTGATAAACAGCGGAATAAGTTTCTCGGGAAATTGGTAGGGACCATAGTTATTGGAGCAGTTAGTGATAATCGTGGGCAGACCATAGGTGTCGTGGAAAGCCCTCACAAAGTGGTCGCTACTCGCCTTGCTGGCCGAGTAGGGGCTGTGGGGCGCATAAGGGGTTTGCTCCGTGAACAATCCCTCGCCCATCTCCAACGCACCATAGACCTCATCGGTGGAGATGTGATAGAAGAGCTTACCCTCTTATCTTTCGGGCAGACTCTCCCAATGTAGTTTGGTGGCTTGGAGCAGCGACAGTGTGCCCATCACGTTTGTTCTCGCAAAGGCAAAAGGCTCCTCAATGCTACGGTCCACGTGGCTCTCGGCCGCAAGGTGGATGATGCCGTCTATCCCATAGGTTCGCATCAGCTCGCCCACCCTCTCGCAGTCGCACACATCGCCCCTCACGAACTCATAGTTGGGCGCACCCTCCACATCCCTCAGGTTGGCAAGGTTACCCGCATAGGTGAGTTTGTCAAGGTTGATGATGCGGTGGTCGGGATATTTGTTCACAAACAACCTAACCACGTGGGAGCCAATGAAGCCCGCGCCGCCTGTAATCAATATGTTACGCTTGAAGTTCATCTATACACTTTTTGAGCGACTTGTGCCACTCCGGAATATCCATATTAAATGTGCGAATAAATTTGCTCTTATCCAGCACCGCATAGTGGGGCCTGGCGGCACGTGCGCCATACTCGGCCGTGGTGCAGGGGTTTATCAAGCACCCCGTGTGCCCTGCAAGGTGTGCAATCTCGCACGCAAACTGCCACCAACTACACTCGCCAAGGTTGGTGTAGTGGAACACCCCCTCGTGGAAATCACGCCGAGCGATGATGCCCACAATGGCCTCCGCAAGGTCGCCTGCGTAGGTGGGCGAGCCGAGTTGGTCGCTCACTACCCTCAACTCGCTGCGCTCGGCCGTGAGGCGCAACATTGTACGTACAAAATTGTGCCCAAACTCCGAGTAGAGCCACGCTGTGCGCAGGATTATGTGGTGGCAACCGCTTGCCTTGACGGCCTCCTCGCCTGCCAACTTGGTACGCCCGTAGGCATTCAGTGGTTGGGGGTGGCTACTCTCGGTGAGCATCGCACAGCAACCACCCATAAAGACGTAGTCGGTGGAGATGTGCACAAGCAGCGCATCGTTCCTCCTTGCAGCCTCGGCCAAATGGGCCACCGCTGTGGCGTTAATCAGCCGCGCCCTCTCCTCTTCGCTCTCGGCACGCTCCACATCGGTGTAGGCAGCGCAGTTGATGATGATGTCTATCTCGTTGTCGGCAACATAGTCGAGTACCTGCTGGCGGTTGGTGATGTCCAAATCGGCCACATCGGTGAAGTAGTAGGTATCCTCGGAGCCCTCGCAACCCGAAGCAATCATATCGGGCGAGCCCCAAGTGCCCACCACAACATCGGCCACCCCCTCCGCACACCTGCGGATACTTCGGCCCAACTGCCCCTCGGCACCCGTGACTAAAATTCGCATAACTCTCTCAATGTTCGACGTTTGCGGTCCTTGTCGGAGAGGATAATTTCATCCTCCGGCAGAGGCCACTCAATGCCTATCTGTGGGTCGTTCCACGCAATGCCGTCCTCCACCTCGGGGTGGTAGTATTCATCGCACTTATACTGAAACACCGTGTCGTCCTCCAGCACCACGTAGCCGTGGGCAAAGCCTTTGGGAATAAACATCTGGCGGTGGTTTTCCCCACTCAATTCGGTGGCTACATACTTGCCAAAAGTAGGCGAGCCGGGGCGGATGTCCACCGCCACGTCCAGCACCCTACCACGAACTACACGCACCAATTTGGCCTGTGCATAGGGCTCCCTCTGGAAGTGAAGTCCTCGCAGTACGCCCCTCTTTGAGCTGCTCTCGTTATCCTGCACAAACTCCACCCTCAAGCCCGTCTGGGCCAAAAAGCGTTCGGCATTGAACGACTCAAAGAAATAGCCCCTCTCATCGCCAAACACCTGTGGCTCAATCACAAGCACGCCCTCTATGTCGGTCCTAATAACGTTCATCGCTGTTGTTTTGACAATTTGAGCATATACCTACCATACTCGCTCGACAGCATAGGCTCGGCCAACTCCGCAAGTCGCTCGCTCGTTATCCAGCCCTTGCGCCACGCAATCTCCTCCAAGCAGGCTATCTGTACCCCCTGGCGGCTCTCTACAACCTCCACAAACCTCGCTGCATCGAAAAGGCTCTCGTGGGTGCCCGTATCAAGCCAAGCAAAGCCCCTACCGAGAGGTTGCATCTGAAGCCTATTTTGCGCCAGAAAAGCCCTGTTCACATCGGTAATCTCCAACTCGCCACGAGCCGAAGGTTGCAGGCTCTCGGCAATGGCAATCACCTCGTTGGTGTAGAAATAGAGCCCCGTGATGGCCACATCGCTCTTGGGCTCGGAGGGCTTTTCCTCAATGTTCACAACCCTACCATCGCCATCCATTTCGGCCACTCCAAATCTCTCCGGGTTGGGCACACGATAGCCAAAAATAGTCGAAACGCCCTCTCCCTCGGCTCTCTCCACAGCACTCTGCAACATTCCCGTGAAGCCCTGGCCATAGAAGATGTTGTCGCCCAGCACAAGGCACACACTATCACTCCCGATGAACTCCTTGCCAATAAGGAATGCCTCGGCAAGTCCATTGGGCTGCGCCTGGGTGGCATAATAGAATCTCACGCCATAGTCGCCACCATTGCCCAGCAGTCGCTGGAACATCGGTAGGTCGTGGGGCGTGGAGATGATGAGTATCTCCCTAATGCCGGCCAACATCAACACCGAGATTGGATAGTATATCATCGGCTTATCGTAGACCGGCAGCAGTTGTTTACTCACTCCCTTGGTAATCGGATAGAGCCTCGTGCCGCTACCACCCGCAAGTACAATACCTTTCATAGGGGTTAATATTTTATTGTTTTGGGTTTCAACAAGTGTGAGTAGGATGACTGAATGAATGTCCTCAGTACCGACTCGTTGTATATCAATTTGTGTTTCCAGCTGTTGGCAAAATAGCGGCGAGTCTTCCACCACACAATTCTGAACAAGCCTCCCTTGGGTTTCTCCTCGTCAAACTCGGCGTAGAGGATGTCGTTCAATATGCGCTCCTCCAAGTTCGCATCACGCTTGATGTTGGGAACAAGCCCTGCATCCATTCCCAAATGGTCCACACAAAGGGCACTGATAGCATCCGCGAAACGATTCATATTGAACTGTTTGTATATGTTCTGAACGCGCTGCCAATCTATGTTACCACTCTCTGCCTCCACAAACTGTTTCCAATCGCAAAGGTGGCGCACGCTAACCCTCTCGGCCGCATAGTGCAAAGCCATATGGCGCATCAAAAATAGTGCGTTGAACATTGGTGAGGGCAGCAAAATCTCATCCTCGCCAACTTTGTGGGACTTGCACCCTTTCTCGGCCTCTGCCTTGAGGATTTTCTCAAAACGAGCATTAGAGTTATGAGAGTGTGTCTCCACAAAATCGTAGTGGTTCTCAATAAGCACACCCCTATACACACAGGTTGTGTGGTGGTGAACATCGACATCAATCTTCACTCCGAGCTGTTCGCTGAGCACCTTGTCAGCCTCCTCCAACTTGCCAAAATTGTAGGTGTCCACATCGCTGAAAGCACGATGATTAGGTTGGGGATAGTAGAGGCTCACACCGTAGCCTTTGAGCACCATCACCGGAATATTGTGCTCGGCAAATAGTTTGGCAAGTGTTTTTATCACCTCGACCCGCTCGTCATACCTATCCTCGGCAACAGCAGTAAGGCCCGCAATCTTCATAAACACGTTGGTTGGTAGCTCCTTGCGAATTCCCGCCAACCCGTCGCAAACCAACGGTATCACGTTGTGTTGCTGTGCCAAACGGACAAACTCTACCCACTCGGTCTTGGAAAAAGTCTTCACCGCTTGAGCGTCAACAACCTCTCCATTCAGCGCACTGCGCAACGAGGCAAACAATATGTCGGTAATCTTATTCATACATCATCTACCTACTTTATGATGGCAGCCTTAATCTGCTCCACAATATAGCGAATATCGTCATCGCTCACGCAGGGGCCACTAGGCAAGCACAAGCCAACCTTGAACAAAGATTCGCTCACACCATTCACATAGGCGGGCGCATCCTTATATACAGGTTGCAAGTGCATCGGTTTCCACAATGGGCGCGACTCAATACCCGCTGCATCCAAAGCCATACGCATAGCCTCAACATTTGCATTAGGCTCGCAATCGGTATGCAGAGATTTTGCCTCGTGAGTAACACCTGCCGCACCTCCAACAGCACCAGCCACAGCCACCTTGTAGGCATTCTCCTCACCAACAACCATCAATGTTGGGTCGAGCGTAATGGTGTTCAGCCAGAAGTTGCTATCATAGCGGTCCGATGGATTTCCGTGCAGGGTTACACCCTTCACATCGGCCAACAACTCTTTGTAGAGTTCATAGGTGTGCTTGTGGTGGTTGACGTGCTCCTCCAGCACGGTCATCTGGCCACGGCCAATACCCGCACAAATGTTGGACATACGGTAGTTGTAGCCAATCTTCTCGTGCTGATAGTAGGGATAGTTCTCCCTCGCCTGCGTTGCGTAGAACATAATCTCCTTCTTCGCCTCGGCATCAGCACAAATAAGTGCTCCGCCACCACTGGTGGTAATCATCTTGTTGCCATTGAACGACAGCACGCCATACCTACCAAAGGTGCCACACACCTGACCATCGTACTTGGAGCCCAAACCCTCGGCTGCATCCTCAACAACAGGGATGTCGTACTTTGCCGCAACGGCCATAATCTCCTCCAACTTGGCAGGCATACCATAGAGGTAAACCGGCACAATGGCCTTGGGTTTTTTGCCGGTTTTGGCAATGCGGTCCTTGATAGCTTCCTCAAGCAGCACGGGGTCCATATTCCAAGTGTTCTCTTCGGAATCCACAAAAACGGGCGTAGCACCCAAATATGTAATGGGGTGCGATGAGGCGCAGAATGTGAAACTCTGTACCAATACCTCATCACCAGGGGCCACACCACAAGCCAACAAGGCCAAATGCACTGCCGCCGTACCGGCTGACAAAGCAACGACCTCCTTGTCCCCACCTGCAAACTCCTTGAGGTCCTGCTCAAACCCATTTACATTAGGACCCAGAGGCACCACCCAGTTGGTATCAAATGCCTCCTGTATGAATTTCTGTTCATTGCCGCTCATATGAGCCAAGCAAAGGTAGATTCTCTTTTGCATAAACTATATTCTACTTAAATTTCAGATCATACAAACACTAAAGTTCACATATTTATCTATAGAACCGTCTCATTCCCCAGAACTATATACAAAAGCTCCGACAGACTATCAATCCATTTATTGGGCATATACCCCACACCTTTTAACTCTATTTGTTTATGAATATTGCGCCCATCATCTTTCAAACCGATAGTAGTCCATCCCAACTTATTTGGCGCAAAGAAATCCTTTGCCACATTGTCTCCCACATACCAAAACTGTGCATCGGGAAACTTCTTAATAAAATACAGACACCCTTTCTCAGAAGGTTTGCAATATCCACTCTCTTCAGAAATAAGGATGTTGTCTTCCAACACAAATTTATCTAAGCCCAGTGCCTCTATTTTATTACGTTGTGTAAGCGAACGACCATCTGTCATAAGTCCCATCACCACACCAGCAGACTTCAACTTCGCTAAAATTGCGACGTCTTCTCTCCTCATTGCCACCTTCGGTTTGTGTTGCCTATACATAAGCAACAACCTCTCTTTTTCTATCGGCAAGGAGTATTTATCAATTAATTTTTGAAACACATCATCCTCACCTGCATAGTATGCTTGTATCATAAACTGATACACCGTCAGGGATGAAACTCCACATAAAACCCCTACATCATTAGCGATGTCCTTAAAAGCCGATTCCAGATAATCAATCTCTTTATACAGAGTATCATCTAAATCAAACACAACAACTTTATCACACAAATATCGCATCATCGTAACGGAGCATCAACAACCCATCTTTCCAACCATCAAAATATGCTATTTCCTCGTTCAAGAAATACTCTTTTATCAACAACTCAGGGAAATTTCCACCGCACATATATGTTAGAGGATAACCGCCTCCAAATCGAGGGTTAATCTCAATGCCAACGATATCCTCTGTTTGTGGGTTGTAGAATAGTTGAACACAAATACAACCAACACATCCCTCTATATAATCCAAATGCTCCTTTAAGAATGACAACAGCTTATTTTTTGAGGTTCTACCCTTATTTATCTCTCCTGCACGCACCTCTATACGTTCACGAGGAACTATGCACTTAACTCTATTGTCTTTGCCATAATACATATCCACCGTGTACTCTTTATAAACTTTTTTATCTATATATTCCATAAAGAGTAACTTTGGATCATCCAGCACCTCCTTTGTCAACTCCTCGGCACACTTTATATGATGTAAGTTTGCGCTCAATGATCCATCATAAGGTTTTGCAAATAGAGGAAATGTTGGGCGCATTTTGTCTATCTCACGAGGAACTCTCACCCCCTTACTCTCAAAAAAGGCCCCTGTATTACGTTTGTCGCGACATATCGACACAAAGTCTATATCACCCACAATGATATGAATCCCTTTCTGGCTAAACTTGTCTTTAAGATTAGAAAGAAGTAGCAACTCTGTATCTATTGTTGCAACTATCATTCCTATACTATTCTCCTCACATATATTTAGCAGTATTTCAGGATAGTGTGCATCCGTAACCGCTGGCACCCTAAAGCACTCATCGCTAACATATCCAGCTGGAGCCATCTCCGGATTCATATCGGTTGTGAATACTTTACCATCTGGGAAATATTTAGCAAGTGATTCCTTAAAACAACGAGTTAAAGCAACACGCTTACCCACACTCGTTATCAAAATGTTTTTCATATTCCTCTAGTTATTACCATTAAAAGGATCCATTGTACACCATTCTCCTCTTTGTTGATTTATGCCCTCTTTCTTCAACACTTTTTTAATCGTCATCAATAAAATCCTCAAGTCTATAGTTAATGAGCAATTATCAACATACCAAACATCCAATTCAAACTTTTTTGTCCAACTAATTGCATTACGTCCATTACACTGTGCCCAGCCAGTAATGCCCGGGCGAACCTCGTGGCGTCGAGCCTGTTCTGGGCTGTAAAGTCGCAAGTATTGAACAAGAAGAGGGCGAGGACCAATCAATGCCATATCGCCTTTGAGGACATTTATCAACTGAGGCAACTCGTCAATAGATGCGGAGCGAACAAGCCTACCAACACTCGTAAGACGCTGTGCATCGGGAAGTAACTTGCCCTCTGCATCTCGTTCGTCGGTCATTGTTTTGAACTTGATAATCTTGAAGATTTTGGCATTCTTACCGGGGCGTTCTTGAAAGAAGAACGCACCAGCACCCTTGTTGGCAAAGTGCAACCAGATTGTTACAACCAACAACAATGGGCTAATAATTATCAAGGCTATCAGCGCAATCCAAAAGTCAAAGAACCGTTTGAAAAAATGTTTGTACATAGTCTACTCTATTTGGTCTTTCACAAACCGACGCAAAGGATATTTCTTATGGAACTTCTCCAAAAACTTATCTGCATCTACGCCTGCTTTATTTATAATGTACCTAATATATTCTTCGGGAATATTGACAGTCTGCTCCAACTTATCTATTGCAACCGCTCTGGTCTGTTGACCGTTACGGATAAGACCGCTTAAATCAACATTGGTATCATTATAACCCAAAATCTGATAGAATAAATACTGTCTAAGTGTATCTACCTCGCAACCGAAACGCCCGGAATTCTTGGCACCTTTGGGAATAGCCCAATGCAACTCATTGAACAAGACATTCTCAATATCTTTTTCTACCCACTTAATATACTTATAATATGGATGGATAATTGTGAGGTCGTGCTTTTTCACCAACTTCTTCTTCCAACTATTAACCATAAACTCCTTGTACTGTGTCTTGAGGCAAAATATATTCATTGCCAACGAGGGATTTAGCAATACCTGTTTAGCATATCCCATTATCCAAGACAAACGCCCGCCCTTATGGCCAATCTTCATTATATCTGTTTTATATTGTGCTCCAGACTGGATGGGCGTGCGACCTCCGAAAATAAGGTGAATACCCTCTTTAACTGCCTCTTGTTCTACCAAAGTCTCATAACCAATGCGCTCGCCTACATTCAAGAACATTAATGACTCGGGGACGGGACGTTTAATCCAAGCGTTTAGATGATGAGGAAAGCATTTCTTGAGATTATCGTGTTTGATAGCGCGCAATTCTACACCTAAGATCTCCGTGGTTGTTCGAATATTCTCTAACATCACATCGGGAATAAACAAATCATCGGAAAAAACAGCAAGAGGGCGCAAATGTAACACTTTAACTACAAACCACAGCAAATAGGTGCTATCTCTTCCTCCTGAGAATCCAACCACACAATCATACTTCTCTGACTTATTTTTCTTCAAAGCTTCTTGAATGTCCAACTTGAGTTGTTCTACTCCTAGGTACTCTACATCCTTATATTGTTGGCAATGCTGACAAACACCATCTTCATTGATTTCGATGTTTAAATAATCAATTGGTAACAAACATTTTTTGCAATACTTCATAGTCTATCTATTTATTTAATATGGTCCATAATTGTTTTATATGCCTTATCTGGAGTGAGATTATTTAAGTAATACTCATGACCATTATGCCCCATTTGTAAGAGCAAAGCACGATCATTGTACAACTTTAACAAATTCTTTTTGAAACTATCCGTATCTCCACTATAAGACCATAGCCCTGCATCTGCTTTTTCCAAGAATTTACCATAGTCTGTGGAATAGTCTATTGCAGCCAATACCGGTTTAGATAAGTTAAATAGCCCTATTGTTTTACTCGGTATATTGGGCATTTGCAGTTTGGGATTCAAAGAAACTATACCCACATCACATTGATTCAGCAATTCATTATATTCTTCTTTAGGCATATAATCCATAAATGTGATATTATGAATCTGACGTTTGCTAACATCTTGCTTAATAATATCAAATTGAGAACCTCGTCCAATAATCACAAAGACTATATCATCATAACCGACACAACTTTCAGCTAAATCTATAACATTTTCTATACTTTGAGCAATATTAATACTTCCTCCATAGATAGCCACAAATTTATCCTCCCATTTGTATTTTTTTCTAAAATCAACTTTCTGTGTATCTGATAGTACAACCGGATATTGACAATACTGTAAGATATGCATTTCCTTTGTTGATTCTGCCCAAGGATGATATTTTAGGGCAAAGTCAATATTTCCTTGAGACGGGCATCCAATATAATCGGCGTGCTTTATTAAGCAATTCTCCAACCAATTATAATATTTGCATATAGGATGTTTTTTTGAAAACATCCCCAATGCGACAGCGTCTTGCCATATGAATTCACATAGCATCAAATAAAATTTAGCAGAGAAATGTCGCTTGAGTTTTGGAATAATTAATCCTAGTTCAGGAGGCAATGAATGTCCTATTATTACATCTATTTTATCTTTCCCGAAATATTTTTTAATCGCACGCGGATATTGGTACAACAATTTAAGATAGGCCATACCTTTTTTTATCATAGACTTATTGCCTACTAGTTGATCGGTCTTAAAACGTAGCACTTCTATTCCTGCCTCAACATTAACACGTTCCACGCCCTGTCCTGGCTTTAATGGAGTAGCGACCTTCACGTTGTGCCCATTACGAGCAAACTCTTTTATCAGATCAGTGAATATCCCAGACTCTTCTATATTCGGGAGCGATATAAATAGAAATAAAATATTCATCTCAACCTATCTTTTACACAAGTTTATCTTTGTGCTTTTACTTCCTCCAGACCATTTTGTTGACGACGCCGGTGTAGGACTGGATGAGTTTGACAACCTTCGTCGAGACGTTCTCATCAACATAGTTGGGTACCGGAAGGCCGTTGTCGCCCTCCCTTACCATATCCACAGCCGTATCCACAGCCTGCAACAGCGATTTCTCGTCAATACCAGCCAAAACAAAGCAGCCCTTATCCAATGCCTCCGGCCTCTCGGTCGAGGTGCGGATGCACACCGCTGCAAACGATTTGCCCACACTCGTAAAGAACGAGCTCTCCTCGGGCAAGGTGCCACTATCACTAACCACCGCAAAGGCATTCATCTGCAAACAGTTATAGTCGTGAAAACCCAGAGGCTCGTGCTGAATAACGCGGGGGTCAAGTTGGAAACCGCTTGCAGCCAACCTATTACGGCTCCTCGGATGGCACGAATAGAGGATGGGCATATCGTATTTCTCGGCCATCTTATTGATGGCGGTAAATAGGCTCGTAAAGTTCTTCTCTGTATCAATGTTCTCCTCCCTATGGGCCGACAGCAGGATATAGCGGCCCTTTTCCAAACCGAGTCGCTGGTGGATGTCGCTGGCCTCAATGTCGGCCAAGTTCTCGTGGAGCACCTCGGCCATAGGCGAGCCCGTAACGTAGGTGCGCTCCTTTGCCACGCTCGATGCGTTCAGGTAGCGACGTGCGTGCTCCGAGTAGCAGAGGTTTACGTCCGAAATGATGTCCACAATCCTACGGTTGGTCTCCTCGGGCAGGCACTCGTCAAAGCAACGGTTGCCGGCCTCCATATGGAAGATGGGAATGTGCAACCTCTTGGCACCAATGACCGACAAGCACGAGTTGGTATCACCCAGCACCAGCACTGCATCGGGTTTGGTCTGCACCATCAGTTTGTAGGAAGCGTTGATAATGTTGCCCATCGTTGCACCCAAGTCATCGCCCACAGCGTCCATATAGACCTCGGGGTCCTTAAGTTTGAGGTCGCGGAAGAAAACGCCATTGAGGTTGTAGTCGTAGTTCTGCCCGGTGTGCGCCAAGATGCAGTCGAAGTACTTGCGGCACTTGTTGATGACGGCTGCAAGGCGGATAATCTCAGGCCTTGTACCCACAATTATGAGCAGTTTGAGTTTGCCATTGTCGGCAAACTTCACATCCGAATAGTCGAGTTTGATTTCCATATTTTTTTGAGCTTTTAGCCGTTAGCTGTTTCTTACTTTTGTTTTCTGCTCCTATTTTACCACGGGTTCAAAAAAAGTGTCGGGGCGGTTGGGGTCGAAGCACTCGTTGCACCACATCACCGTAACCAAATCCTCCGTGTCCGAGAGGTTAATGATGTTGTGGGTATAGCCGGGGAGCATCTGCACGGCCTCAATTTTCCTACCGCTCACGCGCCACTCTAGCACCTCCTCCGTCAGTACATTACGCTGCTGAATGAGGCCCTCGCCCGCAACCACGATGAACTGCTCCCACTTGGTGTGGTGCCAATGCTCTCCTTTGGTAATGCCGGGTTTGCTGATGTTGATGCTCACTTGGCCCACGCCTGCCGACTTGACCAACTCCGTGAAGCTACCCCTATCGTCCACATTCATCTTCAGCGGGAAAGCCACCTTCTCCTTAGGCAGATACGACAGGTAGGTCGAATAGAGTTTCTTGGCAAATGAACCCGCAGGTATCTCGGGCATAACGAGCGACTGAGGTTGAGCCTTGAACTGCTCCAGCAGGTCCACAATCTCACCCAGGGTAACCTTGTGCGTAACGGGCACTGCGCAGTAGCGGCCATCGGCCCTCAGCACGGTATCCACGCCATCAAACTCGCAGTGGTGCTCCTCACCTTTCAGTGCGGCCACCATTTCGTCCACGAGGTCGTCAATGTAGAGCAGTTCCAGCTGGGTGCTCCTATCATTAACCTGGATGGGCAGGTCGTTGGCAATGTTGTTGCAGAAGGTTGCCACGGCACTATTGTAGTTGGGTCTGCACCACTTGCCAAACAGGTTGGGGAAGCGGTACACAAGCACCCTCGCACCACTCTCGGCACCATACTCAAAGAAGAGTTCCTCGCCGGCGAGTTTGCTCTTGCCGTAGTCCGACTGACCATAGCGGCCGATGAGGGTAGCTTGAATGCTCGACGACAGCATCACCGGTGCGGTGTTGCCATACTTCTTGAGCGTATCCAGCAAGGTGGATGCAAAGCCGAAGTTGCCCGCCATAAACTCATCGTTGTTCTGGGGGCGGTTTACGCCTGCGAGGTTGAACACAAAGTCCGCCTCGCGGCAGTAGCGGTCCAGTTCCTCGGCCGTGGAGTCGATGTCGTACTCAAAGACCTCATCCACCACCACATCGCCATAGAACTTCGCCTTGCCCGACTTGATATTATTAAGCTGTGCCACAAGGTTTTTACCAACAAAACCTTTGGCACCCGTAACAAGAATTTTCATACTCTCTGTTGCGTGTGTGTATCCCTACTGTGCAGAACTACTCCGAGCGAATCTCCCTTGCTTTGCTGCGGGGCTGCAAGCCGAGGTCCTCACGGATGAAGCGGAGTTTGAGGAGCAGTTCCTTCATACCCTCAACATCCAAGCGGCGAGTGTTGTGGCTGTGGTAGTCCTCAATCTTGGATACCTCCTCGTTGCCGTTGGTGAAGAACTTGTCGTAGTTCAGGTCCCTATTGTCGCAGGGGATGCGGTAGTAGTCGCCCATATCGATAGCCTTGGCCATCTCCTCGCGGGTAACCAGAGTCTCATACAACTTCTCGCCGTGGCGGGTGCCGATAACCCTAACCTCGGTCTGGCCGTATGCGGGATTAACCTTGGCGTAGGTCTGCTTGAGAGCCTCGGCCAGCACATCCAGAGTGGCTGCGGGGGCCTTCTGCACGAAGAGGTCGCCATTCTCGCCGTGGGTGAATGCGTAGATAACCAAGTCCACAGCATCGTCCAGCGTCATCATAAAGCGAGTCATATTGGGGTCGGTGATGGTGATGGGCTTGCCCTGCTCCATCTGCTCAACCCACAAGGGGATAACCGAGCCACGGCTGGCCATCACGTTGCCGTAACGGGTGCAGCAGATGGTGGTTGCGGCACCCTGGCCGAGCTCACGACCTTTGGCGATGGCAACCTTCTCCATCAGAGCCTTGCTGATACCCATAGCGTTGATGGGATAGGCAGCCTTGTCGGTGGAGAGTACAACCACGTTTTTCACTCCGTGCTCGATGGCCGAGAGGAGTACGTTGTTGGTACCAATGACGTTGGTCATAGTGGCCTCCATAGGGAAGAACTCGCAGGAGGGCACCTGCTTGAGTGCTGCGGCAGCGAAAACGTAATCAACGCCACGCATAGCCACATCTACGGATGTTTTCTCTCGCACGTTGCCGATGTAGAACTTGACCTTTGCGGCCACATCGGGATACTGCGCCTGAAGGTGGTGACGCATATCGTCTTGTTTCTTCTCATCACGCGAGAAAATGCGAATTTCTTTGATGTCGCTTGCGAGAAAGCGACGAAGTACGGCATTGCCAAAACTGCCCGTACCACCTGTAATCAACAGGACTTTGTCTTTGAAAATGGACATTGAATTATTATGGTTATTTGTTTGATAAAATTTCGTTGTAAAGGTCAATGTATTGTTGGAAACATTTGGTTTTGTCAAAACACTCCTCAGCTTTCTTGCGACAAGCAGCCGAATAGTATTCTTTGCCATTCTTTTGAATCTCCTTTATTGCGGAAATAACACCATAGATATCTCCAGTTTTTTCAACAATACACCCCGTTCTTTCCGTAATAAGCTCAGGTGGTGCAGTATTATTATATACAACAGCAGGAGTGCCACACGCCATTCCTTCTGCCACAGTCAACCCAAAAGTTTCGGCTCGAGACAAACTCAATACCACATCTGCTACAGAATACCACTCAGCCAACTCCTCAACGGATTGCGTATGTTCTATACCAATTATGCCGGACGAAAGTTTGGTCATCATCTTCTTATCTAGACCAATCATTACTATGATATAATGTTCTGAGAGTTTTTCTCTTAACATCAAATAGTCTAAAAAACCCTTATCTTCGGTCCAAGTGGATGCTACTCCTAATATGATGGTTTTACCTTCTAAATGATACTTCATAATAAGCCGTCTCGTATCTCCTTTAGGGGAAAAAACATCAATATCAACACCGTTGTAGATATATTCTATCTTGTTTTTCTTAAAAAAAGACTGCTTTGCTTGATCTGCCAACCACGCCGACACAGGCACTATCACTAACTTATCACCCACCCCAAGAAACGAGCTCTTTTTCTGATTAAAGTTTCGTGTGCTATTATCCACAAGTGCTCTAGGATATCTGTGCTTTAAAGGGCATTGAAAACATTGTGTCTTCCATTTCATGCAATTAGCACTAACAAAATGTGCACAATGCCCCGTAAACGACCAACAATCGTGGAGTGTCCAAACTACTGGAATTTGACTTTCCGCCAGAAATTCAAATAGTATTTTATAATTGAGATAGTATCCGTGAATGTTGTGCAGATGAATGATGTCGGGTTCAATTTCTTTGATTTGTTTTACCAATCTGCGAGTAGCTATACGAGAGCCAAGACCATGCCTATCGAACAGTAGACTTTTTGCATAATGTATGTATTCACTATATTTAGGCCCAATTTGATAAGATTTCATCTTAGTTGTACCGACATAGCGCGCACCATGAGCAATATATGTATCCCACCCTTCTGTACGGGCTACGTCTCCTATGCCCTCTGATATTCTACCCGTAGATTGTACTCCTAAACAAGAATTAATCTGCAATAATTTTGGCATAAAACCCTATATATGATGATTTGAAATATTAGTTATGCACACAAATAGCAACCTCATTTATTGAAATAAGATAATTACATTCTTTTATAATTACGAACATTTATTTATAAATTCCAACAATTTGCAAACTTGCATCTTGACCGTCTTATGTTGTAAAATAAACTTTCGGGCATTCTCTGCCTTAGTATTCAAATCAGATTCTGGCAAAGATAACACAAACTCTATCCTTTCTGCAAGACTATTTATATCCAACTTATCTACCGTATAGTAATGCTCATAATACTCCTCAGGGATTCCCTCCAATTTATATCCTAACATAGGTGTCCCACTCGAAAGATACTCCATCGTTTTTGATGGAAAGGAATATTTTGTAATCTCATTATTCGGCTTTCTAGGATTAACCAACAACGTTGAGGAACGTTGTAATTTCACTGCTTCTTCTCTTGGAATTAAACCTCGGAATATAATCCTCGTGTCTTCCTGCGTGGCCAATGTAATCATATCTTGAAGAGAGCCTGCCCCACATATCACCAATCTAAAGTCTGGAGAGGTTGTTCTCTTAAAGGCTTCTATCAAATCTGCAACCCCCGCAAAAGTTTCCAATGTCCCTGTGTAAAGCAATGTCCTAAACTCAGATTTATTATCATCCCCTAACTCTCCACATTCCGCAAGGCCTTCCATTACCATAAAAGAATCTTGTGCTTCTGGAATTTTGTCCACCATATGTTTGGAGAGGAGGACGAATTTATCAATTGACTTATACAGTTTTTTGGTCTGTCGTGTCTCTATTTTACATTGTATCCTCTTTAAGATAGTACGATTGGAGCTAAAAGACATCATATCATCTACCAAATCGGTCACAATTGAAACAACTTCAATTACCTTATCTGGATACATACTCTTTACCCTATTTATTGCTCTTATAAATGGCACATAAGGCGAATATGTCAATATAACTAACTTGTGTGTATGGTCATACTTTTTAATCCAATCAGACAAATATCTTTCTAGTGCCATCTGCATTGAACGTGTTTTCCACACCAACAAATCACAATAACTCAGTGATTCCCCAATAGTACAGTCATCAATACAAATAGGAGCCTTAGGCACAAATAATTTCTTAAATCTTTTTGGGAATGCTGGCAAAAATGGTAGACTAACGACATTAAAATCTGCATTGTTTTGCATTAAGCCCCGAACAACGTTCCATTGAAAAACATTTGGAGCGTTTTCAATAAATCCATTACTACACTCCCTTAAGAGTTCAGTTATCTGATGTGGATATAATCCCGTAACAAATAACAATCTCATCGTTAATGCACTTTTTTTTCCCTATAAATTTGTCTATACTTTTTATACCAGGCAGACTGACACCCCCAAAGCAAACAATATAGCATAAAATGTGTACCCCCATAAATAGGCTCAACAAAACATGATGCAAAAAAACAAATATTAAGTCCTAGAATTAGATAGGAACTCTCACTATCATATTTTAAAGCACTCTTTATAGCTTTCCAGAAAAAAGAAACTGATAATACAAATAAGATGCAAAAAGGAAGGAAACCAGATACACGAGCTATGTCTAACCACATGTTATGTATATAATAGGTCTCTCCATCTTCCGCCCATCCAAAAGGTTTGAGTAGAAGATTACTAAAATTATTGACCCATCTGTCTGAACGGCCCTCTAGACCTTCCATTTCATTTCTTTCTGTATATAACGAAACAACCTCAGAATTCAAAATTTCTGTTGTTCCCAATATGGACAATACCAAAAGCACGAATAAAACAGCCAACATCAAAAATTTTCCACTCTTTATGCTCTTGATACAGACTAGGCCTACTAGACACAAAAACAATACAACCAACCCTGTTCGATTTAATAAGTGAATAACAATTAAAGCTGAAAAGAATGCCAATATGAAATATAAAACTTTCATTTTCCTATCAGAACAAAGAATTGCCATTGAGACACCCACGACACCAATATCCAAAGGCAAACCAAGATTAGTTGCACCAACCTCCTTGCCTTCATAAAATGAAAAACTTCTATTTAAAGCAAACATTTCGCCAGTGGTCACAATATTACTTACTCCTGTAATAATGACATCCAATGCATAACACAAAATGATTATGAACCATACACATGATAAATCTCTCTCCGTATCACAAAAATCGGAAATTCTCATACCATAATAATAAAATATCGGAGGAGCTACAAGATACAAGACAAGTGTTGAAAGTGAATAATTAAAGCCATTGAAAGCTGACAATATTATGTATAGGACACAATATATGGCAACAACCAACCCGATTTTATCAAGTGCGGGCTTTCTAAGAACAATACTAGCAACAACCATGATTGAAAACAGTCCAATCATAGTAATATATCCAAACCTATTATTCATTATTAGTGCAACACATAGTAGCACAAACAAAAAACCACCTTTCTTTATAATGTTTCTCATTCTCAAATCCAATTGGCTTATCTTTATCAATGGTCACTTAACAAATTTTCATAAATTGACAACAAAGCCATAGTATTCCTATGTGCATCGTGACGAGCCATAGCTTGTTGTTGCATAGCCACATCAACTGTGCGACAATTAGCAAATATTTCACAAACTTTTATGGCCAACATTTCAACTTCCTCAAATCGATAGAGATGTTCTTCATCTCCGGCCATCATATCCATAGTTCCTCCAACATATGATGCAAGGCAAGGCACCCCCAATAGTTGAGCCTCGCCCAAAGAATTAGGCGAGTTTTCAATCGCCGAAGCACTAACAAATACATTAGATGCCAAATAACGACGACACATTTGTTCTGCACTTAAGCTCCCAGTAAAAAACACCTTGTCCTCCAAATGATATTGTTTTATTAGTTTTGCAACATATCTACCATATCCAGTCTGACAAACTTTTTGCCTAAGGCCTTTCATCTTTGCAACATCGGCTCCTGCCACATATATTTTAGTATCTGGATATCGGTCCAATATCAACGGCATCGCTTTCAATAGCTGGTGCAAACCTTTTATTGGATAGTTGGCTTGGCTAACAAAAATACTATGTTTTTCACACTCCTCATAGGTCCAAGTTTTACCATAGAATTCTGGACGCAGCGTTTCATTGCAGAAATGATATTGTATGGTGGGGTTGATTGCTAATACATGAGCCTTGTCCCACGATGTTCGCCCAATGATATGCTGTAATCTATTGACAATTTCTATCTCCAGTCTACCTCGTTTTTCAAAACTCCGTTTACCAGCCCATATTGTACCTCTCAAAACATCACGCAAAGTCAAACTTTTAATAATATCGCAGGTAGTTAACCCTGCCAAATAGTATCGAGCATAGCTCGATACTATTCCTTGGATTGATGCCACTGTACGAACATTTGGACACGCCCTAAGGAATGCTAAACCATGGGCGTATTCCGTTCCATGCAAATGCACACAATCTGGAGCGAACGCATCGTTAATATCTCTCCAATATTTCTCCAAAGACTTATTGTATTTCAAATTACTTGCGCCCTTAAGAGGCAATATAAAGTAACGAATCCCATCTAATTCTTGATCCACAAAAGTATCTCCTGGATATACGGTTGCCACAGCGAGTTGCAATGTTGGGTCCTCTTCTATCAGGCTCTTCGCCGCCGAATACATCCACCCTCCCACAACAACTTTAGGCATTCCGAGTTGCTCTGCAATTGAGGGAAACACGATATTAGTAATCCAAAGAACACGCATACTTAATGATTTAAAATTGTTTTGATGAGGCTTACTTGATAGTTTGGATTATACTTTGAATCTATAACTTCATAACATTTATTACGGACTATATTTCTATCCGGATTATTATTTAGCCATGCCTTTATTTTTTCGGCCAAATCCTCTACATCATTTTCTTTGAAAAAGTCCCCAGTTCGTCCCTGCTCGATTGCTTCATATTCTGGCATTTGAGTCTCAAAGTTATCATTCGTAATGACAGGCAATCCGTATGACAAAGCATGAATGCTTGTTAAACCCACATTTCCAGGACTTATACATATATCCGCATAGTATAAATATCTTGCAATTTCGTTCTCATTATACATAGCACCTGTAAACCAAAATCTCTCTTTGTCACCCACAGAATTTTGAATATTGACAAATTCAGGGCCATCACCAATAAATACCACATTAAGATTTACGTCCTTTTCTTTTAGTATGGACACTGCTTGAGAAATCATATATAATTTTTTTACAGCAGTTAAACGTCCAATAAAAAGCAAAACAGGGTAATTGTTGATAAAATGACTAGTATAAGGATTATCAAACGTCATATTTCTCAATTTCAGCGAAGACTCATAGTTCAAAGAATTGTATATGACGTATAATTTCTTCGGATTGAAACCTAACTGAGACATAATTGTCCTTGCATGATTGCCGTAGAGGAAACTGCCGTGAACAAAACGATCATAAACCTTATACAACCACAGTGCCTTTCGAGACATCTTTTTAGTATTTAGCCCATGAGTCCATACGTAGACATCTTTTCTAAGCACAAAACACAATAGTAAAAAGAACCATTGGTTTATGGCAAATTGATTCGGAGTAATTAGATATTGTTTGTATTTAGGATTTAAGGCAAGTTGAAGCCACCCTCTAGTGTTTTCAAATCGCGCCCTTCCAATCTTTAGACAAGTCACGTTCAACTCCCTTTGAAAACCAGCTAATCTCGAGTAATCAAGTTTCTTTATTTGTTCATTATTTAATAGACGATTCCCGAAATAAAAATGTGTAGGGATTTGCTCATCGATTTTTTGATAGATAGATTCCCTATAATGTGGAGCATAATTAAATATGCAACACAGGATTTTTTTCTTATTTTGCATACCTGGCTACTTTATTAATAATCGTATCCCTTTCGGACTTTGATAATCCCACAAAGAAAATCAAAGCACACAAATATAATTCAGCAACTAACACTTCAATAATTGGATGCCACGATATATTTAGCATTGTAAACGGGAGAAACAATACAATCACCAAGATTGAAGGTAGGTATGATTTTTTTATCAAAAATTTATTATCATACTTTAATGTCTTATGCATAATCACCTGTCTTACAAAAACATTAAGGGTCTGTGCTGCTATTGAAACATAGAACAAAGAATATGCTGGCGCGCCACTTTTTAGAACAAGATAGGCTATTGGAATTGACAATAGTAGATTTGTATTTAGAACATTTTGATATAACTTGACTTTCCCACTAGCAAAAATAGCATCACTTATACCTGCGTTAAAAGTACATATTAGAGATTGAATAATCATCAAACGTACAAACATTACAGCATATTCTGGTACTGATCCAAGCCATAAAGTATAAACATATTCTGTGATAAGTAAAAAAGGAATAGATATTATGGCTATTACAAAAAAAGAAAACTTGGACGACATTGCCATTAAACTCTTACAACGTTCGTGATCTCCAACAGCATAACTTTTTGTAATTTGCGGAGCTATAGATTTCGTAACGTTCTGGGAAAACATTACAATAAAACCATTAATAGTATTCGCAACGCCTAGGGAAGCATTCATCACTGTATTAAAAAAAGTATTAACCAACAATGATCTACTCTGAGATTCAGTAATACTCGCAACAACACCATATGACATCCATCCTGTAAATGAGGCTATTTCTTTGTATAGTTTTCGTTCTTTTACTATTCTCCATTTTGTCATATTTGGCCAAGTTTTATGGCAATACAACATATAAATCAACGTTGGAGCACCAGTACATAATGCTATTATCAATGAATATACTGTCAACTTGTCTAAAAAATAATATTGTAACAAGAACGCTCCCAGCATTTTTATGAGACAAAAGATTACATCTGTAAAGCAAAAAACAAAGAACCTCTCTTTAGCCATTAACATGCCGTGGTATGGAACTCCTATAAACGAAACTATTGTACCAACTATAGTAATATTAAATACTTTTACAGCAAGAGTTATATCGCCATCAAAATTCACATAATTCTCTATGTACCAACTGCCAACTGGAACCACAACACACATGGTCAGTATGGCAATCACAATGTGTATTAAAAGATTAACATTAAAAATATCATTAATGGCTCGTTCTTCACCTTTTCCAATTGCGACAGCAATAAACCTTGTAGTCGTAGAGACCATGATTGTATTTAATATGGCAGCAAAAGATATAATACTTCCAACGACTGAAAACAATCCAAAATCATTAATACCCAAGGCATTCAGAGCGAATCGAGTTGTAAATAGACCTGCAACTGCAACTATAACCAACCTAGCATACATAATTATCGTATTGATAAATATGGCTTTATTCGTGTTCTCCATTTAAAATCACATTAAGATATGAAACTCATATCAATATCTTACTTCCCAAATTTCTCGCAGGCTTCGTGGTAGGTGTCGAGGCTACCGATGTCGAAGCGGCCGGCGGTCATCTGCCAGGCGTGTATCTCGGTCTGCTCGACCATATAGTGCGCTAAATTACCCGGAGCGTCCTTACCGCAGCCGTTCTCCACCGAGCCGCGCACCAAATCGAGGTCTTTCTTCAAATAAATATAGAACGGAGGCACTGCCCACTCGCTTTTGGGCTGTGCGGGTTTCTCCTCCATACCCAGTACCCTCCAATCGGCATCCACCTCAATCACACCCGTGCGTTGCAGTTTCTCAACCGAGGGTTGGTGGTGGCACATAATGCAGCTCGTGCCCTTCGTCTTCGCGAAGTCCACAAACTCCTGGAAGCTGAAAAACAGCAGGTTATCGGCTGCCACGACCAACATATCATCATCAATGCCCAGCCTATCCATCGCAAACAGCAGGTCGCACACCGCACCAAGGCGAGTTTCGTTACTCTCGGTGCCGTCATCCACAATAGTCACGGGTTTGGTGTAGTTGAGGCCCGTTGCCCACTCCTCAAAGATTGGTGCGAACTTATGATTGGTGATGATTATGTGCTCGTCAATTTCAGGTATGGTGTCGATGTCATCCAACATCCTACCCAAAATGGTATTGTTGCCAATCTTCAAGAGCGGCTTGGGAAAGTTCTTGGTCAGCTCGCCCAGTCGGGTAGCGTACCCCGCAGCTATAACTATGTTTTTCAAGACAATTTTGAATTTTGAATTCTGAATTCTGAATTTTGAATTACACAAATCGTGCTCCGTCGTCGGTTTTGCAGAAATGTACCTCAAAGGTGCCCTCGTACTCGGGGAAGCGGCGGAGATAATCGGCAGTCAGTTTTTCGCGTATGGAGTCCTCTTTGGCGGGGTCCACGAGGGCAATACAAGCGCCCTTAAAGCCTGCGCCAGAGAAGCGACCGCCATAGACGCCATCCAGCTCACGCATAATCTCGTAGATTGCAATCAGTTCAGGCGAGCCACACTCGTAGTTGTGGATGGAACTCTCGCAACTCTCAAAGCTCAACTTTCCGAAGAGTTCAAGGTTGCCCGACTCCCAAGCCGTAACGCCCTTGCGCACACGTTTATACTCCGAGTAGAAGTGCTCGGCACGGCGTGCAAATCTTGCAGGCATACGCTCTTTAGTCTGCTCAAACACCTCACGGGGCACATCACGCAAAAAGGTCTTATCGAGAGTTTTGAGTGGGTGGTTGTTGTAGGCAAGCATATTCCACGCGGCAGCCTTACACTCGCTCACACGCAAGTTGTAGTCGCTCGACACCAACGAGCGGGTCAAACCGGAGAAGAAAATTCCCAGGTGGAATTCGGGCATTTTCGGATTCTTGGGAATCACTCGGTACTCCTCGGTCGCGGTATCGAGGAACAAGAGCGAATCTTTCTCGCTGAGCACGATACACGATTGGTCCAGTATGCCGTTATTCAAACCGATATACTCCCTCTCGGCCTCGGATGCGATGCGGATAATCTCCATTTTGGTGAGTTCAATGTCGTTGGCCTTTGCCAGCGCCATAACGTAGGCAGTAAGCACCGCAGCACTCGACGAAAGACCGCCAATGGGGAGTGAGCCTTTGATGACACCCTCCACACCTCTGCGCAACTTAAACCTCTTGGAGAGAGCATACTTGGCACCACGCACATAGTCGCTCCAATGGCCCTGCTTAACCCTCACAAGGTCATCAATAGGGAACTCTGCCTCACCGGGGAAGGTTAGGCTTTTGAGTCTAACCATACCGTCATCGGTTGGGGTAAACCAGAAGTCAACTCCTTTATCGAAAGCAAAACCACTCACCAAGCCGTGTTGGTGGTCTACGTGTGCTCCCAGAGGGCACACGCGGTAGGGGGAGAATATGTGATATTTGTAGTCCATACTTTTTAGCATTCAGCTGTCAGCTGTCAGCCTTTTATTATTTATCCATAAAACTCCTTGTACCATTCGGCAAACTTACGCAAACCATCACGCAGAGGAGTATGTGGCTTGAAGCCGAAGTCGCGCTCCAAAGCCGAGGTATCGGCAAACGTAATGGGCACATCTCCGGGTTGCATCGGCACAAGTTCCTTGTGCGCCTCAAAGTCGTAGTCTGCAGGCAACACCCCTGCCCTAATCAACTCCTGTTGCAGAATGTCCACAAAGTCCAAAAGGTTCTCGGGGTTGCTATTACCTATATTGTACACTGCATATGGGGGCTCAGGCAGACCATCCTCACCGGTACGTCTTTCGGGCGCCTTGTGCATAACCCTCTGTACGCCCTCAACGATGTCGTCTACGTATGTAAAGTCCCTCTTGCAGTTGCCATAGTTGAAAATCTTAATCGTTTCGCCCTTGCGCAACTTATCGGTAAAACCGAAGTATGCCATATCGGGCCTTCCGGCAGGGCCATACACAGTGAAGAACCTCAAACCCGTGGAGGGGATATTGTAGAGTTTGCTGTACGAGTGGGCCAAGAGTTCGTTACTTTTCTTGGTGGCCGCATAAAGGCTCACGGGGTTGTCTACTTTATCGTCAGTCGAATAAGGTACTTTTTTGTTGCTACCATAGACCGAACTACTCGAAGCATAAACGAGGTGCTGTACGCCCCTCTTACCATCATCGTAACTATGTCTGCAAGCCTCAAGGATGTTGTAGAAACCAATGAGGTTGCTCTCGATGTAGGCATCGGGGTTAGTAATCGAATAACGCACACCTGCTTGGGCTGCGAGGTTTACGACCACCTCAAAGTCGTTCTCGGCAAAGAGCCTGTCAATGAGTGCCTTATCTGCCAAGTTGCCCTTCACAAACTCCCACTTGCTCTGGGGATATTGCTCGGCAAGTGTGCTCAACTTTGCAAGCCTATACTCCTTAATTGACACATCGTAGTAGTCGTTGATGCTATCGAGGCCCACTATCTCAATGGGGCTCTCGGTGGTAAGCAGTCGTTCTACCAAATTGGAGCCAATGAAACCTGCGGCTCCCGTAACAAGCACCTTCATCTTTAATCTCTCTTGAAAATATCTCGTGTGTACACTTTATCCATAACATCATCAAGGGCACTATCGTAGCGGTTGGCGATGATAGCATTAGAGCGTTTTTTGAACTCGGCAAGGTCGTTCACCACCTCCGAGCCAAAGAAGGTCGAGCCGTTCTCCAAGGTGGGCTCATAGATGATAACCTTTGCGCCCTTTGCCTTGATGCGCTTCATAACACCTTGAATGGAGGACTGGCGGAAGTTGTCCGAACCCGCCTTCATTGTGAGCCTATAAACGCCCACAACAACATCCTGCTCCTTTGCTGCGTCCCACTGGCTCGAAGCGGTATAATAACCCGCCTTGCGCAAAACTTGGTCGGCAATAAAATCCTTCCTCGTGCGATTGCTCTCTACAATGGCAGTCATCATTGTCTGGGGCACGTCTTCGTAGTTAGCCAGTAGTTGTTTGGTATCTTTGGGCAGACAGTAGCCACCATAGCCAAACGAAGGGTTGTTGTAGTGGGTGCCGATTCGGGGGTCTAAACCGATACCATTGATGATAGCCTGCGAATCAAGACCCTTAACCTCGGCGTAGGTGTCAAGTTCATTGAAATAACTCACGCGCAGAGCCAAATATGTGTTAGCAAACAACTTAACAGCCTCTGCTTCCTTCATACCCATAAATAGGGTGTCAATATCGGGTTTCAAGGCACCCTGCTGCAACAGGCCCGCAAAGGTGTGTGCAAACTCTTCGGCTTTGGGATTGGCGATAGCCTTAATGGCGGCATTCTCCTCGTTGAAGTTCTTCTCGTTGATGTCAATAATCTTGGGAAATCCCACGATGATGCGACTGGGGTAGAGGTTGTCGTAGAGTGCCTTGCTTTCGCGCAAAAACTCTGGTGAGAAGAGCAGGTTAAATTTTTTGTCTTTCAGTTCGGGCTTGTAGAGGAACTTCAATGCGTATTTTACATAGAGCGAGCGGGTGTAGCCCACGGGGATGGTCGACTTGATGACCATCACAGCATCGGGGTTCACCTCCACAACCTTCTCAATGACCGACTCCACTGCCGAAGTGTCAAAAAAGTTGCGCTGGGGGTCATAGTTGGTGGGGGCAGCGATAATCACAAAGTCGGCACCTTTGTAGGCCTCCTCGGCGTTGAGTGTTGCCACCAGATTGAGTTGCTTCTCAGCGAAGTATTTTTCAATATACTCGTCTTGGATGGGCGAAATGCGCTTGTTTATTTTCTCCACCTTTTCGGGTACGATGTCCACAGCCACAACCTCATTGTGCTGCGCCAAGAGGGTTGCCATCGACAAACCCACATATCCCGTTCCTGCAACTGCAATCTTCATCGTCTGTCTTACCTGTTTTGCACTCCACTACACGACCGTTCCCTTATGCGATTTGAACATCCTCTGATTCAATCAGTCGGTCAATCTCCTCATAGATGGAATTGTTGCTCTTAAATTCCGGAACGATTTCCTTCATACGCCTCACAGTAGCCATCACATTGCCACTCTTTGCCTCCTCAATGAGTTCCTCATAAATACCGCACACTTCCCCAAAGTCATACTCCCTGACTTTGGCAATCTTAATCTTGTGGTGGTCGGTGGGGATGGTGTTTTCCTCGTTACTCAACACCTCTTCGTACAACTTCTCTCCGGGACGCAAACCCGTAAACTGAATCTTGATATCCTCATTTGGCACCAATCCGGCAAGCCTAATCATCTTCTCGGCCAAATCGGCAATCAGCACCGGTTCTCCCATTTCGAACACAAAAATCTCGTTTCCTTCGCTCATCGTTGCAGCCTCCATCACAAGCCTGCAAGCCTCCGGAATGGTCATAAAGAAGCGGTTAATCTTGGGGTGGGTTACTGTCACGGGGCCACCCTGCTCAATCTGTTTGCGGAAGTGGGGAATGACACTACCGTTGCTACCGAGCACATTGCCGAACCTTGTGGTCACAAACTTGGTGTTACCCTGCGTGCGCTTTTGTGCGATTGCCACGCCGAGGCTCTGGCAATAGATTTCTGCCAATCGTTTGGAGCAACCCATCACGTTGGTGGGATTAACGGCCTTGTCGGTCGAAATCATCACCAACCTATCCACGCCATTGCTGACACACAAGTCGGCCACATTCTTGGAGCCGAGCACATTGCTAAGCACCGCCTCACAGGGGTTTTCTTCCATAAGTGGCACGTGTTTGTAGGCTGCTGCGTGGAACACAATCTCCGGTTTGTAGCGGTCAAAGGCAACCTGCAACCGCTTGGCCGAGCGCACATCGCCGATGAAGGGGACAAAATCGAGTTGTGGATATTTTTTTTCCAGTTCGAGCCTTATCTCGTGCAGAGGGGTTTCGGCCATATCGAATATCACGAGTTTGCTCACACCGAGTTCTGCCATCTGGCGACATATCTCCGAGCCGATGGAGCCCGCGCCACCGGTAACCATCACAACCTTGTTGTGGAAGTTGTTGTAAATCTCCTCCTTATTGATTTCAATCTCATCCCTGCCCAGCAAGTCCTCAATGCGAATGTTGCGCATCTTAACCTTTTCGCCGGCATTGAACACATCCACTTGTGGGGCTACCAACACCTCTATCGGGTGGGGCTTGTGGTCGCCGCAATACTGCAACAGGCGTTCTTTTTCTTGTTTCACCTCGTCCTCGCTGGCGAAGAGTACCGCATTGACATTACCCATCTCTACCACCTTTTCGAAATCATCCTCGTTGCGGAAGTAGTAGACCTTGTGCTCCGAGATTTTGTATTGGCTCATTTTCTTACCAAAGGTAAGGAAACCAACGATACGGTAGTGGGAGCTTTGGAAGAGTCGTGTGGTCAGGGCAACGCTTTTGTCGGTAATACCATAGACCAGCACCCTCTTTCGCCTGTCGTTGGAGTGCTCAACAATCCAGTCGTAGACGAGTATCATTGCCACTCTCACACCAATCATTCCGACCAAACATATCATCAAGTCGAGCAACACACACATTATGATTGCACGCTCCACCATCGAGATGAGGGGCACAACGTGGAGTAGCACAAAGAATATGGCGGCTTTAAGCAACACCGCCACTCCGATGCTCCACAATCCCTTGAGCGAGGAGTGACGAATGATGTGTCGGTAGGTGCGGAACAGGTAGAAACAGAGCAATGTGGTCGGCACATCCACCACAAAGATGTACATTGCATCTATCGAGTCTATTGCTCCACCACCTCCAAAATAGCGCACCGCCACAATGGAAATTGCCAGCGACAGTACGGCAACAAAGAGGTCAATGAACAGCACCAACCAATAGCTCAAATACCGATTAGCCAAAATTCTTTTCATATCTAACTCACTATTTTTGTCTTCTTCTTTTCCAAATTCACTTGCCATCTCGCCCCCTCCGGTTGCGAATAGGGGAAGGGGAACAGATTGCTAACTCTCCGATTTTTCCACCTCGGAGGCGGGCAGGGCGATGGTTGCAACGGCAGCGACACCTTCTATGCGGACCACCACTCGTTTTTCGTGTCGGGCAGAGGTACGAATGTATACCCCCTCCACTCCCTTCAACGGGCCGCCCAGAATCCTCACTCGGTCGCCCTTGCGGAGGTCTATCTCCGTGTCAAGATACCTTACCCCCTCGCTACGGCACACGGCCATAAAGTCCTCCATCTGCTTGCTTGGCACAAACTGCGGCGTGGGCCGTCCCTCGTCGCCCTTGGCCATCATATATCGCAGATAGGTTATCTTGGTGGTTTTGATTTGTTGCAACTCCGGCAGAGTGGCATAGACGAAGATGTAGTTGTGCACCTTGGCCTCCTCACGCCAATAGGTACCTCCTCCTGTCTTGCGCCTTTTGACCTTCATTGTCGGCACAAAACTCTTCACCCCCAATCCTTCGAGCAATCGCTGTGCGACCAATTCCCTCTGGTAGGTTACCCTCATCACATACCACTCTTGTGTTGGCATTGTGTGTGGGCGTGAGGCTTTAGCCTCATTACTGCGAGGCTCCGATTCGATTTTGGTTATTTGGTCTGCCACTTGCATTGTTAAAGCCTGCTTTTGCTCCCCTATCAACACCCTCGGAGTGTGAACAAACCCACACAAATGAGCATACCCCGGGGACATTGGCAACCATACAACAAAGTGATTACCAATCATTTACGCCTCCACTTGCGGGAAAAACAGCCCCCGATGGCCAATTTCCAACAGGTCAGACCACCGGAAACTATTCTCGCAAAGATACACATTTAAACCGAGCGAGCAAAGAAAAAATAAGAATTTCGCATTGTCTATGACAATGTTATGCGGCAGAGTCCCCTTCTTGTCCCCATCGCGTCGGCCGAATTTCACCCCACAATCCCAAAAGCGAACAGCATCCCCCACCCCGCTTAACACAAAAAACGCAGTGGCATTATTGGGCAAAAAAATAGCACCCGATACCGGAAGTAACGGGTGCTCTATATGTGCAAAAATGTTCAACAGAAATCCAACAACGAGTGTTGGTCGGTAAGTCGTTTAGAGATCAACCACCACCTGGCCATTTTCGACATTTTGTTTGCGCACGAGGGCTTCAAGGAAGTAGTAGTCGGCGTAGTTAAGGGGCACATCAATGCTGGAGTTGTGGGGTATGCTGCCCACCGAGTGCATCAACAGGAAGCCTCCATTTTCGCCTTGAGCCGCACGATAGGCGGGCGACGAGAGCGACACCAAAATCTTGTCAGCCAACTCTTTATACTCACCATTCAGAGTGAAGCCATAGAGTTCATAGAGAGCCGAGGCGATGATGGCTGCCGAGGAAACATCTCTCGGCTCATTGGGGATATTGGGCGCATCAAAGTCCCAATAGGGCACCAAATCGGCCGGCATATTGGGGTGTGCAAAAAGGAATTTTACAACATTTTCAGCCTGTTGCAGATACCTCTCATCACGCACAAATCGGTAGGCCATCGTGTAGCCATAGAGGCTCCAAGCCTGACCCCTTGCCCAAGCCGATTCATCGGCTGCACCTTGTGCGGTGTACTTACCCCTGATGGCTCCCGTAGCGGGGTCGTAATCGACCACGTGCCAAGTGCTGTAATCGGGGCGATAGTGGTGCTCGATGGTCTTGTCGGCGTGGGATATGGCGATGTTGCGGAAGGTGTCGTCGCCACTGATAAGGCTTGCCTTGAAGAGCAATTCGAGGTTCATCATATTGTCGATAATCACAGGGCAGGCCCAGCCTCGTTTGGCTTGCCAACCACGGTCCACATTCCACGACTGCAACACACCTGCCTCGGGGCGGAAACGTGTGCAGAGCGACTTTGCGGCATTCACAATGATGGTGTCATAGGGCTCGGTCAAGTGTTTGAGCCTACGGCCGTTGCAATAGCTACTGTTAATCATAAAGCCCACATCGTGGTGGCCGGTCAGATACTGAATATCGTGCAGATGTTCGGTGTGGGTGCGGGCAGCCTCGGCCCACTTCTCCTCTCCGGTGAGTTCATACATATACCACAGCGAGCCGGCAAAAAAGCCGCTCACCCAATCGCGGGTGGGCACAAACCTCACCTGGCCGTCACGATAGGAGGAGGGAATTCTCACCTGCTCACCCTCAAGACTTTGGGCCAACAGAGCGGAGAGTTGCACCTCGGCATTGGCAATGTTTTCCTCAACCAGTTTTGCATCCCTGTCGCAGCTGCCACACAGCAGAGCGAGCAATGCGAGGACAGACAAAACAGTTTTTTTCATTTTATTTAACTTAAGGTTTACAATTCAGTTTTCAGGGTGTGGCTCTTTCCGTCCACTGTAACCTTCACCGCCACACCGTCGGGCGAATACTCCCTACCAACGAACTGTGCGCTGATTTTGGGGCCTTTGCCGGCCTCTTTGTGGGGCACAATGACGGTGATGTAGCGCACAGCCTTGTCGGAGGCTTTCTTGGCCACATCGAAACTTACCCTCTTACGCTCCACCTTGCTCTTGTACTTGTCGGAGAACCAGCCTTGGGCCTCGGTGGTGGTTGCGCCACGTGGGGCGAAACATTGGAGCGTGAGGTTGCTCTCGAAGTCATTGAGAGTGGCGCAACGCATCTTGTCGCCATCTATGCTCACTTCGCCCACGGGCATTTGGTAGTTGAGATTGACCACGCCCTCGGCATTACCCACAGCCTCGTCCACAATCACAAACCAACTCTCCTCCACGAAGAACACCGTTCTGCGATGGGTGAGTCCCTCATAGGAGGGATTTTCGGTTACGAGCACCTGCACCTCGCCTTCGGGCTGCCAAAGGAGCGTCTTGGACTCGGTGGTCTGGAGATTTTCGCCATTCAGGGTGAGGGTGTTGTGTACGGCGGTCTGACGGAACCAGTTGCGCCACTTCATCACCTCCGCATCGCCTGCGTAGATGTAGGAGCCGCTGTCGGACATCAGCCTGTGGCCGTTGTACCAAAGTTCAAACGTACCATTGTCGGGCTGGCAGTGCCACTCACCTTTGGGGCCTGCCTTCACAACCATCTGCACGGCATCTTGGCCCCAACCGCTACGGAAGGTAAAGAAACCTGCCGTGAGGTGTCCTTTGGAGTTGTAGGCGGGCAGTGCGCCCTCCTTGCCATCGGTGGCCATATAACGCACAAAGTCGTTATCCCCAAAGACGTCAAGCCACGCGCGATAGTTCTTGATAACCTCCTGTTTGTGTGCCACCTTTGCATCGCTGAAGCAGGGGTTTTCGTAATCGGGGAAGCAGATGTTGGCATAGAACTCAATCATCTTCTCCAGCGCATCCACATAACTCTGCGGGAAGGCACTCTTGAAGCCATTGAGGGTTGCCACTTGGAGAGCCTCATAGAAGATGTTAATGGTGGCTAGGTGGTAGTGTGGGCAGAGTTCGAAGTGTCCGCCATCGTCAAACACCTGCACAGCCACCTCCCTGTTGAGAATCTCCACACCACTCTCTCGCCACACCTCGGCCCTCTTGAATTCGGGGAAGAAGGTGCCCGCATAGAGCATCCTTTGGGCTTGAAACAGCAGGTGGTTACCCTTCTCGGAGTAGTTCTCCAGAATGTGTTCTGCGTGGCGGTGGTAGTTCACAAGGAACTCGCTCAGAAACTCGGCCGTAAATGAGGGCGAGCAGACAAAGAGTTGGAACTGGAGAGTTTGGTCCTCCAAGCGGTGGCTAACCTCCAAGGGCCTCCACGCAAAGCGAGCATTTTCGGCATCGGCCTTGATGGTGCTCTCTTCGTTGATTTCATACTCCTCCCGTCCGATTTTCACGAGTGGGTTTTTCCTTATCCAATCGATGTACTGCTTGGTCCACTCCTCGGCATACTTCTCGTTGCCACTTGTGCGGTAGGCCTTACCCATTGGGGTAAACCATTTGTGGCGGTGGAGTTGCCAGCGGAGTTCGTTGTCCTTCACGGGCCAATAGCGCCAATCAATGTCCTCGCCATAGTTGAACGAGGGCTGATAGCCATAGTGGACAAAGAAGGTGTGGTCCAGAGCCTCATCGGCCCACTTCTGCTCGTTGGCCGAGATGCGCACGGTGGCGGGGTTGGGGATGTCGGGGGTGGTGATGTGTGTGCGGGCCTTGTAGTAGGCCAGCAGGGCATTGGCAGCCTCCTCCACCCTACCCTCGGCGTGAAGAGCCTTGACCTCGGCGAGTTCGGGCATATCAAGATTGAGAAGCCCAAAGACCTCTTCCTTGAGGGTTGGTTGCGCTCCGGCAACACCAACAGCGGCCACGAGAGCCGCTGTCAGTGCAAAAAGTTTCGAGAATAAACGCATAGTCGTTCTCTTCTTATATGTATTTTCTTGTGTGTCAATACCTTGCGGCATCCGCTTTCGTTCTACCGAAAGGGAGGCCTACAAGTCGGCATATTTGATACCCTCGAGGGCCATATACCTCTGAAGGCCTTCGAGATAGTAGTAGTCGGCATAGTTCAGCGGAACGTCCACCTCCGAGCCGTGGGGCAGCGAGCCTGTGGAGTGCATCAGCACAAAGCCCTCGTTGGTACCCTCGGCTGCCAGATAGGCATCGCTTGAGAGGCTCTTGAGAATCTTCTCGGCATAGTTGTAGTACTTCTTGCCACCCTCCACGAAGGTGCTCAGCTCAAGCAGACCACAAGCGGTAACTGCAGCAGCCGAAGCATCACGGGGAGTATCCTCACCCTCGGGTGCGTGGTAGTCCCAGTAGGGAATTGCATCCTCGGTGGTAACGCGGCTCATAATCATATCGGCAATTTTCACAGCGTGGTCCAAGTACCTCTTGTCGCCTGTTTCGCGGTAGGCAGCGGTGTAGCCATAAACGCCCCAAGCCTGACCACGAGCCCAAGCCGAGTCATCGGCCTTGCCCTGATAGGTCTGCTTGCACTCCACACTGCCATCGGGGTTGTAACTTACGACGTGGTAGGAGGTTACGTCCTCACGGAAGTGGTTTTCCATTGTGGTGTTGGCGTGGATGACAGCCACCTGACCATAGTAGGGATTGCCGGTGATTTTCGATGCGGCAAAGAGCAGGTCGAGGTTCATCATATTGTCGATGATAACGGGGAAGTTCCACGCACCAAAGTCCCACGAGCGGATGCAACCAATCTCCTTGTTGAAGCGGCTGCAAAGGTTGTCGGCAGTGCGCACGAGCACCTCGGGAATGGTGTCGCAGGGCATCAGGCGGTGGGCGTTGCCATAGCTACAGTTAATCATAAAGCCCAGGTCGTGGGTCTGTGTGTAGTGGCTCACGGGGAAGAGCAGGTTGGTGAACTTCACAGCAGCCTCCTTGACAGCCTCGTTGCCGGTGAACTCATAGAGATACCAGAGCGAGCCGGGGTAGAAACCGCTGGTCCAGTCGTAGACACCTGCCAATCGGCGTTTGCCGAGCAGTTCGGGTGCAGCCTTCTTGCGGAGCGAGTCCTTGAAGGTGTCGAAATCCTTTTCGAGTTGTTTTTCGAGCATTGCGGGGTCGTAGCCGGCCCAAATGGAGCGAGGAATCATCGGGGTGTCGCCAATCTCCTCGGCAGTTTGGAGCAGTTGCACGGTGGCGCGGTCCACTGCCACCTTAATCCAACCATAATCTTTCGGTTGCGAGCAGCCTGCGAGAGCCACCACGGCCACGGCTGCAACAATCAAGTGTTTGATTTTCATCTATCTAAAAGTCTATTAGTGTTTCGTTCAACAAAAAACCGACAAAGCAGTGTGGGGTGGTTTGTCCCCACACTGCTTGTGTGTCTGTCAGCCTCCTATCGGCAGGCCGAGCCTACTCCTCAACGAGTGACGAGTCGAGGTAGATGAGCATAGGAATGCCCTGAATTGCGGTGGCATCATCCATAGGCGATACTCCGTTCACATTGAGCGCCATACCAACACCCACAACACCATCGGCATAGACACCGTCCAACACGAATTTCTCGGGATTAACGGTAACTGCAAAAGTCTCGGGAGTGATGTAGTAGCCACAGTGTTGGAGATTCTCCGCTGCCGTCTTCCAATAGGAAATGGGGTTAACCGAGCCATAGTTAACGGCAGTGTTAACACCAGCATAGTAGCTATCCCACACAGCGGTCAGGATGTTGTTGGTTGCCTCTGCAGTGGGGGCTTGTTTGTTATCAAACTTGCTATTGAGGTTGTACCACAGCATACCACGACGGTTGTCGAGAGTGAGGCCGGTAACCTCCGTACCGGTTGCATCATAGGCCTTAACGGTGGGAGTGATGGTACCACCGGTCTTGGGATTGAAACGGAATGCAAAGGGAGTGAGCTGAACGTCAAGACCATTGGCACGATCTTTATGGTGTGCAGGACCTGCGTGATGAACGAAGAAGGGGAACTTCTTGCTCACTTTGGCATCGTCCTCGCCAACGGTTACAGTAACATAGGCGTAGTGTGCACGAGCAGCCAGGGGTTTGGTGGTGGTTACGTCGCCACCCTGTGCGCCCTGGTAGGTGATGGTGATAGTACCGGTTGCTTCATCAATAGCCAAACCAGCGGGCTGGTTGGAACCATTGGTGGGAGTGCTAATCTTGTAGGCAACAACTGCACCCTCGGGGATGTCGCTGCTGGCCACGGGTACGGTGAGAGTGCCATCGGCCTTGGTGATACGCCACTGGTCGGCGTGCTCGGCCGAAAGACCGAGGTTGTTGCCCCAGCGCACGGTGGTGAACTTGTTGGGGTTCTCGGCAGCGGCCTGTGCAACCTTCACGGTGTAGGAGGCGGTGGCAACCGAAGTGTTCTCGGTGGCAACGATTACCTCAAACTCCGAGTTTTTGTAGACACCTGCGGCAACATTCGACACGAAGGTCAGCACAACCTCTGCATCAGCAGAACCGGTTGCGGGCTCGGCAGTAACGCCCTCGGGAACGGTAACGGTCCAAGGCACATTAGCCTTCACGCTAACGGTGGCGGTGGTTGCATCGGCAGCAACAGCGATGGGCTCGGTGGGCTCCACGGTAAAGTAGATAGGCTCCGAGTTGGTGTTGCTCTGCACGAAAGTTACGCTCTTGGTGAAGCCCTGGGCCACGATGGTAACGGTGGCGGTACGAGTAGCATCGGTGGTGTTCTCTGCCAACAAGAAGGTAACAACATCGGTGCGAATGGCACGGCTCTCAACCACGCTAATCCACTCCTGTGCCTCGGCGGGAATCTTTACCTCATAGGCGAGGTTGGTCTGGATGGTAACCTTAAAGCGACCACCAACCTGCTCGGCGGAAAATACCTCGTCAGAAACACTCATCACAGCCTCCTCGATGGAGATGTACTGTGCTTTGAACTCGCTGGTGGAGTTCTTCACTGCGGTAATCATCACATAGCCCTTAACCACGGGGTCGGGAACGGTGATTTTGATAACGCCACCATTGTTGTCGGTGGGCACAACCTCTGCCTCATAGGTACCCTTAACCTCAAAGCGCACGCTCTCGTCGCCATCGGCCAAAGTGTAGGCCAGCTCCACGGTCTTACCTGCGCTCACTGCGAGGTCATATTTCTCAACCTTGAATGCAAAGCCGGGCACTTTCGAGATGGTGAACACGGTGCCATCGGCCAAAGTCAGATAGACTGCGTTCTCATCCTCGCTAACGGTAATCTTGGTGCTCTGGTCGTAGGCCGAAGCAACCTCTTCCCATTTTGCGCCATTGTCGTAGGAGATTTCCCACTTACCCTCGTTGATGCGGAGTTGGGGAGTAACACCGAGTGCGCTCACCTTCTTGCCGTCAATCAGCACGGGCTCGCCATTCACGGTCCAATAATAGCCATCCTCGGCACTGTAGGCAATGCTCACAACGGGAGTTGCACCCTGCTCGCCCTGAGGACCGGTTGCACCCTGGTCGCCCTTGTCGCCCTTGTTACCCTTGTCACCATTCTTCAGCGTGTAGGTCTTGCCATTGGAGAAGGTGATGGTGAAACCATCGGCAGCCTCGGTAATTTTCTCAATGTAGAGGTCGTTCTGGTGGGCAGCCACAAAGGCCTGAATGGTAGCAATGTTGGCGTTCATATCGCCACACAACTGCTCAAGTGTCTCCACCCTACCCTCAAGATTGTCCAGACGGTCCGAAATCTCATCCAGTCCGTTTTGGCATCCGCTCAATGCGAACATTGCAGCGAAAAGGAATACAAAAATCTTTTTCATAGTTTGTTGAGTATTTTTAGAATTAGTTTTTATTGATTATTTCCAACCAATGTTTTGGTCAAACTGCTCACACAAGTCCATCTCCCTCTGGGGAATGGGCAGCAGTTCGTTTTTGTTCTTGAAGGTGTACAGGGCACCGATGTAGTAGTCGGGGCCGGTCTCGTGCCAATCCATCAGTTTGCGATAGGTCTCCTGCACGGTCTCGTAGTAGATACCCCAGCGCACCAAGTCCTGACGGCGGTGGCCCTCATAGCAGAGTTCGTAGCTACGCTCATCCCTCACAGCCTGCTGGAAATGCTCGTAGGAGAGGCCTGCGGGCAGGTCGGCCTCGGCCGAAGGAATGGTGATGTCCTCCACACCGAAACCACGCCTACGCACCTGATTGATAGCCTCATAGGCCTCGCTGGTGGGCTTACCGTAGTGCTCATTGAGAGCCTCGGCATAGAGCAACAGCACATCGGCATAGCGGAGCACATACCAGTTTACATTGGAGTAGTTGTTGTCGGGCAGTTGGTTTTCGTCTTTCACGAACTCCTCGATGTCCCACTTGCGGGGCGAGAGTTGGCTGCTGTACTTGCTACGCCAAGCATTGGTCCAACCAAGCCAATTCTCATTCATAGCCATCTCAAAGGTGATGTCGGTTGCCTCGTTGTTCACCTTGAGCCTTTCGATACAGGTCTTGCCCGTAGCATTGGTGTACTTGTAGTCGGCATAGGCAAAGCCCCAACGCTGGTCCTTGTCGTAGTCCTTCCACTCGCCAACGAAGGTGGGGTTCACCTTGTAGAGAGCGATATTGTAGTTACCCTTGATGGAGCCGTTCTGTGCGGTTACGCCATTCCATTTACCCACGCGACCACTCGAAGTGTTGGTCGATTGGGGCGACCAGTAGGATACCTCCAAGAGGCTCTCTTTGGGCTCCCACACGTTGTTGGCACAGTTGGTCCAGAGAGTCTTGTAGGAGGGGTTCAGAGCGTGCTTACCCGAAGTTATCACGGTGGCAGCAGCGGCTGCAGCATTCTCCCACTTGCTCTCATCGCACAATGGGTAGCCTGCCCAAGTGGCATACACCTTGGCCAACAGACCATAGGCGGTGCCCTTCGAGATGCGGAATGCGGAGTTGGTCCTCACATCCTCGCCCACCCAAGGCAGAGCATCAACAGCCTCCTTGAGGTCTTTCTCAATGTACTCATACACCTTCACAGGGTCCTCTTGCACAAACTTCGAGGGGTGCAGGTAGGACATCTCAGTGGAGGTAATCAGGGGCACGTGGCCAAACCACCTAACCAGTTCAAAGTAGAATATTGCCCTCAGCACCTTGGCCTCGGCCACATAGATGTTGGCAAATTCAAGGTCCTTCTCGGCAAATTCGGGCATTCGTGCCTCCATAGTCTCAAGGAAGTCGTTGGCGCAGTAGACACCCGAATAGAGTGCTGCCCAACTCTCCTGCACCTCGGCATCGGTGGTGCTGTAGGCGTTGCTTGCCTGCTGACGGGTACCAACGGTGGTTGTACCCTCGGCCTTTGCTTGGTCGTTGGGGATGTCGAAAATCATCGAGAGGTTCATACCATAGACACCATCCACGCCCAACTTGCTGTACACGCCCAACAGAACGCTCTCGGCCTGTGCAGCATTCTTCACATAATTTCCCTTGTCCACCTGAGTGTAGACCTGCTCATCGAGCGAGCAACCGCTCAAAGCGCCCATCATCATCAGGCCCGAGAGAATCACACATATATTATATATAGTCCTTTTCATATTCTCCGTAGTCATTAGAATTTAAGTTCCACACCAAATGTAACAACTTTGCTCTTGGGGTAGGCACCATAGTCAAACGCAGGCATCAGGTTGCTGCTACGCATACTAACCTCGGGGTCGTAGCCGCTGTAGTTGGTCAGGCACCAGAGGTTTTGTGCGGTTGCATACAGACGCAGGTTGCTGATGTGGTATTTACCCACGATGTGCTTGGGAAGAGTGTAACCAAGGGTTATGTTCTTAAGCCTCAAGAACGAGCCATCCTCGATGAAGCGCGAGTAGACATCGTAGGCCACATAACCTTTGGCCGAAGGCACCTTATTGGAGGCGTTGGTTGCGGTCCAACGGTCGGCAACCTCGGAGAGCATATTCTGCATTTCAAGCCTCGACTGGGTGCTCCACATCCTTTGTGCGTTGTAGACCTCGTTACCCACCGAGAATTGGAACATAAAGCTCAAATCCACATTGCGGTATTTGAGGGTGTTGGTGATACCACCAAACCAATCGGGCTGACCGTTACCGATGATGGTACGGTCTTCGGTGGTGATAACGCCATCGCCATCCATATCCTTGTACTTCACGAAACCGGGAGCCACAGCCTCGGTAGCGTGTTCGCTGATGTCCACCACGCCCTCTTTGAGGTGGAGTGTACCATCGGCATAGACATCAAAGTCGGAGTATTGGTAAACGCCATCGAAAACGTAGCCATACATACTACCGATGGGCTTACCAACCTGTGCGATGTAGTCGTAGCTGGAGAAGTTGGAGTTGAAGCCCGAGCGGGAGAGGATGTAGTCGGTGCCGTCCTGCAAAGCCACGAGGGTATTGCGGATGAACGACACGTTCAGGTCGGTAGACCAGTAGAAGTCTTTGGTGTTTACGTTTATGGTGTTGAGCGTAAACTCAATACCCTTGTTGCGAATCTTACCCACATTCTGCCACTGCTCGCCAAAACCCGTTACGTAGGAGAGGTTTTGTGCCAGCAGAAGGTCCTTGGAGTCCTTCACGAAGGCGTCCACTGTGAGGTTAATCCTACCGCTGTAGAGGCTCACGTCCAAACCCACGTTGGTGGTAGTGGAGCCCTCCCAGCGGAGGTTTTGGTTGGCCAACTGTGCGGGAGTCAGCACGGTTACCTGCGACGAGCCCATACCGATTTTGTGGTCGTTGTAGAGGTCGAGCGAGAGGTAGTTGCTGATGCGGTCGTTACCCACAGTACCCCAACCCAAACGGAGTTTCAGATTGGAGAGCCAATCTTTGGTGTTCTCCATAAAGTCCTCGCGAGCGATGTTCCAAGCGGCTGCAAACGAGGGGAACACGCCCCACTTGTTGTTGGCCGAGAACACCGTGGAGGCATCTGCACGCAGTGTGGCGGTCAGCATATAGCGGCTGTCGTAGTCGTAGAATGCACGTGCGAAGAACGAAAGACGCTTGTTGTCGGTCTTGCTCGACTCCACAAAGCTGGGCACGGCACCCATACCGAGGTTGTTCACTCCGAGGTCATCCAGCGGGAACTCCCTCGACTCGGCGTAGAGGAATTCAACGGCATTGTACGACACCTCGTGTCCGAGCACAAACTGTGTGTTGTGTTTCTTTGCGAAGGTCTTTTTGTAGGTCAGCACGTTGTTGTTGGTCCAGCGGAGCTGTTTCTGCATCTTGGAGTTACCATAGGGGCCTGCTGTACGGTAGGCCATATTACTACCCTCGCGGTAGAACACGTCGTCCCTACGGAAGGCCTCGTTGTAGGAGAAGGCCGATTTGAACGACAAACCCTTGGCGAGTTGCACGTTGAGCGATGCGTTACCAATCCATTGGTCAATCTTCTTGCTCTGGTCCACCTTCTCGGAGTTGAGAATGGGGTTGAAGTAGTTGCTGTTGGAGAGGCCCACCTCCTCAAGAGTGGGGTCCACGGTGTTGTAGCGGAGCTGGTAGTCCGACACAAACAGACCACCGGTGGGGCGATACTGAATGATGTTGCTCAACGTACCACCACCCGTACCCACACCTGTGGTGAGGCTGTTGGTGTAGTTAATCGAAGCGTCAAACCTCATCCATTTGTAGACCTGCTGGGTGAATTTCAAGCGGGCCGAGTTCTTGGCGAAGGTGTTTGCTTGGAACAGACCATCCTCGTCAAAGTGCGAGAAGGAGGCGGTGTACTTGGTATCCTTGTCGCCACCCATAATGCTCACATCGTGGGTCTGCGACCAAGTGTTGCGGAAGGCCTCATCCTGCCAATCCACACCTTCCACGGTGCGGTAGTCTTCGAGCGACTGATACTTGTAGGGCACGCCCTCTTTGTCCTCGCCCGACTGGTAGTAACGCGCACCATAGCGGGAGGGGTTGAGCTCCATTTGGAGAGCAACGAAGTCGTAGGGACTGAGCACATCGAGGTGTTTGGAGAGAGCACGGAAACTCATCGAGCCGTTGTAGCTCACCTCCGACCTACCCTCGCGGCCCTCTTTGGTGGTAATCAGAATAACACCATTGGCAGCCCTTGCACCATAGATAGCCGAAGCCGAAGCGTCTTTGAGCACGTCTACCGACTTGATGTCCTGATTGGCCAAGTAGGAGATGTCCGACACCTCAAAGCCATCCACGATGTAGAGTGGCGAGGAGTCGCCGGTTACGGTGCCGACACCACGAATCTTAATCTCCTGCGAAGCACCGGGGGTACCATCGGTGGAGGTGATGTTCACACCTGCGATTTGACCACCGAGAGCCTCCACAACCGAGCCGGTCTTGAAGCCCTCAATGCTCTTCGAGCTCACCGAAGATACCGAGCCTGTCAGGTCGCTACGTTTCATTGTGGCATAGCCCACAACCACGATTTCGTCCAACACGGTCTCCGCCTTGAGCGTTACGTTCACTTTGTTCTTACCTGCCACATTCACTTTTTCGGTGGTGTAGCCGAGGTAGTCAAACACCAGCACAGCGGTTTTGGGTGCCGAGATGGTGTACTTACCCTCCACATCGGTGATGGTACCGCGGGTGGTACCTTCCACCAACACGCTCGCACCGATGAGGGGCTCGTTGGCCTCTCCGTAGACCACACCACTGATGGTGATATTCTGCTGGGCAAAGGCTCCCGTGGAGAGGAGCAACGAGCAGATTGCCACAGCGATTGTCCTTATTTTTAATGCGATATTTTTCATACCTTCAAACTCTTCTCTTATTATTTATTGTAGTTTGGGTCCAACCAGATGATAAGCGGGAATGTGTTTTGACTGCCCGTTCCATTCACAGGGTCGATGTTGTTCACATTGCACAGCATCTGGGCAACCACAACGCCGTGGCCATAGCCATAGTCATCTTTGAACTTGTCGGGGTTCACAACCAACTGCAAGGTCTCGGGCTCAACATAGGCACCCACAAGACCAAGACGGCCATTGGCACCATTCTTCTCGCCATAGTAGGACATCGGGCCGCAACCAGTGTAGTTGGGAGCCTTACTAATTGCCGAGAAATAGGTTGTCCACAAACACGACAGGAAGGTGTCGGCTGCGGCCTTACCCTCCACGTGCTGGTCGGGACCTCCGAGTTTATAGAAGAAGAAGTCGCGGCGATAGTCGAGTGTAAACTGCGGTGCCTCGCTGCCATCGGCTTTGGACACAACGGTGGGAGAAGCACTCCTACCACCCTTCTGGGGATTAACCCTGATGGCAAAGGGAGTGTACTCAACGATGTAGCCATTGCGAGCACCGGCTTGGTCCACAAACAAGGGGAAGAGCCTTGTTACGGCAGCCTCCGAATCGCCACCGCAGGTTACCTCCAACACTGCAAAGTGGGTGCGGTGTTGTGCATCCTTGTTCTCGACAGCCTTGATGGTCAGTGTACCGGTTGCCTTGTCGATGGTAGCATTCATCTTTGCACTGGAAACACTGGTTTTATTGATAAGTTTGAAACTTACGGGCTTACCCTCGGGCAGGTCGTGCTTAACGATGGGCACCACAAGGTCTTCCTCGCCTGCGCGCATACGGAACTGAGCGCCATACTCCTCAATGGGCTCCAGTTTGAGGTTGTTACCCCACTCCACATAGGTAAACCTAAATGGGTTGGCAACCACGTTAATCTTGAACTTGGCCTGCAAACTACCCTTCACGTTCTGTGCGTTCACAGTGATGGTAGCCTCACCCACGGGAAGTTCGGTGCCCTTCTTGCAACCAACCACACCTGTGGCAGGGTCAATCGTTAGGGCCTCAAAACCTGCGGGTACATCCACCAGCGAGAAGGTAACCTCGCCGCCCTGCAACTCCTTGACGGGGTGAGCAATCGAGACACCCGAGATAACCTCGGCGATGTCGTCATAGGTCAGCGTTGTGATGGGCGCAATGAAGGAGGTTACATTGAAGGTGAACACATTGTTGAAGTCCTTGCTACCATAGGCATTGGTGGCAGTTACGCTCACCACATACTGCTCGCCATCCTTCACCTCGCTGGTTTCGGGGAAGCGTACAATACCGGTGGCATCGTCCACGGTGATACCGATGGTGTTGGCGGGCGACACACTCTTGAGGGTGTAGACAAGGTTGTCCTTGGAGCCCTTCAGAGTGGGTTTGGCCGACTTGCCGGCATAACCCACCTCAACCAACATAGCCGAGGGGTTGTAGTTCAGAGCCATAGGAGCCGAAGTAACCGTAAGCCTCAGTGCGTTGCGGAAAATACCATCCTCCGATTCGGCACCCACGATGTAGGTGTTGAGTTTGAAATCGAAGGTGTAGACCGCGGGCTCAATGGCCTCGTTCTTCTCCACGATGGAGAACACACCCGTGGTGGGGTGTACCTCAAACCACTCCTTGCAGTCGTTGGCAAGGTCGCCATTCTTGTAGACGTTGGCGAGTTCAAACTTCTTGATTTGCACGTGGCGGTTGCCATCGGTCTTGATTTGGGCGGTGGGCAGAGGTTTCTCTGCCGAGGGCTCCACGATTGCGCCCCACTCAACCCTCAAGTCGGCAGGCTCCACGAAGATACCATCGGGCACCGGTTTGAGCATATTGATGGAGATAGCCTCCGGATACTCATACCTCACACCGGCCGACACACAAGCAATGCCAATGACATACTTGCCTGTGGGCAGTTGCTCGGTATTCTGCAACGAAAACACACCCTTCTCGGCATCCAACACAAAGCACTCCGTTTCGTAGGGAAGGCCGTTGAGTTCGATACCAAGCAACTCAAAGCCCGAAGGCTTGTCGCCGTGGTAGGTGGGATTGATACTAATGTTGGTGCCGGGGCTGATTTCGTTGATGCCCGAGTAGTAGAGCGCAAACGATGTGTCCACCGTAAGGTCCTGCTGAGAGCACGAGGTCAGCACTGCACCACCGACAACGAACATTGCCACCAGGGGCAACACTCTTCCAATCAGTGATTTTGTAAATCCTCTCATTGTTTAGGTTAATTATTAGTTAGTTTAATCGAAAAAAAAGATTCGCCTCTTTGACTACAAATATACAAATTTGTGCAGAAGTATCATCTACAACATTGTCCAATTTTTCTTTATTTCTTTGCGAGGAGTATCAATTTTGTGCAAAATTATTTTCATTTTGTGCAACCATCCGCCCTCGCCACCCCTTTGTGGCAACTTTTGCCCCAAATGAAGCGTTGCTTATAGGGCAAAATTACCTAAATTTGTAGCAACATAAAAAAAGATAACGTGTACGTTCAATAACACAAACCTTTATGAAACGTTTTTTCACCCTCCTCTCCCTATTGGTGGTGGCCATCACCATTGGCGCACAGAACGTATTCCAACCGGTAGAACTAACCATTGATTCACCCACAGGACTCTACGCCAAAGGCGAACAAGTGAGCGTCTATGGGCGACTGCTTGAAGAGTGCGACACTCCGCTTGACCTCTCAGTGGTGGTCAATGGCACTGTGGTTGAGAACAAAAACAACGTCGCTCTCACCACCGACACCTGCACTCCGATATGGAGTGGGGCCTTCTCGGAGGCCTCTTCGGTCATTCTCTCGGTGGGCCCGCAGGGCGAGGATAAGAATCGCACCACCATAGGCTTTGCCGTGGCTGCCGATGAATTTCGGCCCTCGTTTGAAAAGCCACGCGACCTGCGCCGCTTTTGGCGCAAACAGGTGCGCACAATGCGCCGTAGCAAAGCAAGCGTGAGCCTTACAGAGGTTTCTCTGCCCGACAAGGATGCAGAGGAATATGTCTGCTATGACATCGAAATATCTATGCCGGAGGGCGCACCCGTGAGAGGTTATATGGCCATACCGCGCAATGCCACAAATCACTCGCTACCCATCACCATATTCGCCCACGCCGCAGGCGTGCGCAAAGCCCACTGCCAATCCACACCCGAGCGTGCCCTCCATTGGGCCAAGCAGGGCTCCGGCACCATCGCCTTCGACATCAACGCACACGGCTATCTGAACGGACAACCCCAAAGTTACTATGACGGACTCGAGAATGGCGAGCTCAAAGGATACTCCAAATGGCCCATTGTGGACCACCAATCGTTCTACTTCCGCACAATGTTCCTGCGCCTTGTCCGCACCCTCGACTACGCCACCACCTCACCCCTCTGGGATGGCGAGCGAGTATTGGTCTATGGCGAGAGTCAGGGCGGAGCACAAGCTGCCGCACTCGCAGGCATAGACGAGAGGGTAACAATGGCGGTGATGAACGTGCCCGCAATGACCGACCTCGGTGGTGTGGTTGCCGGCCACAGCGCAGGTTGGCCACAGGCCTACTCGCGCGGAGCAGCCGACACCTCCACGGCCGAAACATACAGCAAAATCCTACCCTACTACGATGCGGCTCAATTGATTGGACTCTCCAAAGCCAAAATCGTTATGGAGGTGGGCCTAATTGACCGCACCTGCCCTCCCGAGGGCGTGTGCGCCGCCTTCAACAACGCTCCCGGCACCGACAAAACGCTCCTCTCCTACCCCTACCGCCCCCACACATCGGTAAACTCCCGCTATCGTAGCGAATGGTTCGAGAAGGTGGAAAAGGTACGTCGCAACATCATCACCGAGTACCTCAAATAGTCTCAGCAAACGAAAAAAAACGTCAAACCGATGGCAACAAGTGAAGACTACATAGCCTATGTGATGGACCAGTTGGAGGCCGCGCGCACGGGGCTTGACCTTTGGGCCCGCCCAATGTTTGGCGAGTATTGTGTCTACTCGGGCGACAAGCCACTCTTTTTTGTGTGCGACAATGCCGTGTTCATCAAGCGCATTGAGTGCGTGGCCGACCTGCTGGCCAATGCCGACCCCGCCGCCCCATTCCCCGGCGCAAAGAACTTTGTGATTTTGGACATCGAGGATGTACGCCTCGCGGGCGAGGTGGTCCGCCTGCTGGACATCCACAAGCCTATGCCCAAACCCAAGAAGAAGAGAGTAAAAAGTAAAGAGTAATTAGTAAAGAGTAATTAGTAAATATTTCTACTGCATTTGATAGCCCCACCAAGTGCCCCTCCCCTACGATAGGGGAGGCTGGGAGGGGTGGTCGAAATTGCGCTCGGCGGCCTCGCCGAGCAGGAGGCTGGGAGGGGTGGTCGAAATTGCAAACAGCGGCTCTGCCGCAATTGTGCCTTCTGGGGTTGTAGTGAGTGTAGAGAGTTTAAGGAATGTAGGGAGTTTAGTGAGTGTAGAGGCTCTATCCCTAACCTCCCTAAATTCCCTTTCTGCCCATTCTTGCTCTTCCTGCCCTTGCACCCTTTCCAAAACAGACGCCCCCGCCACTCCGTGGCACCCCCTCTAACTCAGAGGGGGACAATTTTGAATTTTGGCAAATGCGAGTAAGCGAGCGCATAGGCTGCTTGCAGACTCTGCCGAGCGGGAGCATTTTAGACAAAACAACGTTTTGTCAATTTTGAATTTTGAATTCTCAATTCTGCCCTTGGGCAGGTCTGTGAGCAAACAAAAAAGGCCGTCAGTTTGACGGCCTTTAGTTGGGTTGCACGGACTCGAACCATGAATAACAGGACCAGAATCTGTTGTGTTACCATTACACCACAACCCAATAGCGGCACAAAAGTACGGCTTTTTTTTATTTCTGCAATAGTTTTGGTCAATTTTTTTTATTTTTGTTGCAATAAACCCCACAGGTGGGCGTTCTAATAGCGAGTAGAAAACAATATTTTTGCCTATGAAGCAACTCTCCTTTTTTGGATAATAACTTATTTATGAAACTTTCAAAAGAGAGAACACTATGAAAAAGGTAATTCTTATGATTGCAGGCGCATTGGGTTGCGCTGCTGTGGGCGGACTCGGTGCCGCCGCTGTATTGAAGAGCGAAAACACCGTGGTGGTGTCGCAAGACTCCGCCACAAACATAGAAATCCCCGTGGGCGACTCACTGATGGGTGCCAATCAGGGGCTCAACCACTTTACCGCCTATGCCAAAGATAGTTATCCCGACCTCACCTACGCGGCCGAGAATGCTGTGAAGGCTGTGGTGAACGTGGAGGTGGTGATGACCGTGAGGGGACAGCAGGGCTTTGACCCCTTCTTGCAGTTCTTCGGCATCCCGCAGGGCTATGGAGCTCCCTCCACACGTGAGGCCAAGGCCGGTGGCTCGGGCGTAATCATCACCGATGATGGCTACATCGTGACCAACAACCACGTCAGCGAGAACGCCACAAAGGTGAAGGTGAAACTCAACGATGGGCGCACCTTTGATGCCGAGATTGTGGGCGCCGACCCCACCACCGATGTGGCACTGCTGAAGGTGGATGGCAAAAAGTTGCCCTTCCTGCGCTTCGGTTCCTCGGACGCTCTGAGGCTTGGCGAATGGGTGCTGGCCATTGGCTCGCCCTTCGACCTGCAATCGACCATCACCGCAGGTATCGTGAGTGCCAAGGCCCGCAACCTCGGTGCCATCCCCTCGCAATACAGCATTGAGTCGTTCGTCCAAACCGATGCGGCCGTGAACCCCGGCAATAGTGGTGGCGCACTCGTGAACACCGCAGGCGAGTTGGTGGGTATCAACACCCTCATCCAGTCGCAGACAGGCAGCTACATCGGCTACTCGTTTGCCGTGCCGAGCAGCATTGTGCAAAAGGTGGTGGTGGACCTCAAGGAGTACGGCATTGTGCAGAGGGCTCTGCTTGGTGTTCAGTATCAGGAGATTAACAACGACTTCATTGAGCAGATGGGCGAGCAGACGGGCATCAGCGAGATTGGTGGTGCCTATGTGGCCGAGGTTACCAAAGATGGTGCAGCCGAGGCAGCCGGCATCAAGAAGGGCGACGTTATCCTCTCCATCGACGGAGTGAAAATCGACTCTTCGGCCCGCTTGAGCGAGATTATCGGCAAGCACAGGCCCAACGACAAAGTGAAAATTTCCGTAAAAAGAGGCGACAAAGTGAAACAAATTGAGGTAACCTTGCGTAATAGGGCAGGAAAGACCGAACCAATTAGTAAAGACGAGGTTGTGTTGGCCGGTGCTCTGGGTGGCGACTTCGCCGAGGTGAGCGCAAAGATGGCAAGGCAACTCGGCATTGAGGGCGGCGTTAGGGTTACCGCTGTGAAAGAGGGCGGTTTCTTGGCCAAGGCAAGGGTTAGACCGGGTTTTGTCATCACTCACATCAACGAAAAGGCTATTCGTGAGGTTGCAGACCTCGACCGCATTGGCGAGAAAATCACCTCAATAGACGGAATCTACCCCTCCACAGGTCGCTCGGCAAGCTACTCGCTGGTTGAATAAGAGAGAACGCGCACAGCCCCACCCTACACATATATAATAATTAGTGGGGCACAGTAGCGGTTGGTTTCGGTAGAAAGAGGAGAAACAGGAAAATAAGACGTAATAAAAATTAGGGAAAATGAGGCAGTTAAAAATCACAAAATCTATCACCAACCGCGAAAGCGCATCGTTGGACAAGTACCTTCAGGAGATTGGTAAGGAGGAACTCATTACCGTTGAAGAGGAGGTAGAACTCGCCCAGCGCATCCGCAAAGGCGACCAGGAAGCACTCGAAAAACTCACCAAAGCCAACCTTAGGTTTGTGGTGTCGGTGGCCAAGCAGTACCAAAATCAGGGCCTTTCGTTGCCCGACCTTATCAATGAGGGTAACCTCGGTCTGATTAAGGCCGCCGAGAAGTTCGACGAGACTCGTGGCTTCAAGTTCATCTCCTACGCCGTGTGGTGGATTCGTCAGTCGATTTTGCAGGCTCTGGCCGAGCAGTCGCGTATCGTGCGTCTGCCTCTCAATCAGGTGGGCTCGCTCAACAAGATTAACAAGGCCTTCGGTCGCTTCGAGCAGGAGAACGAGCGCGTACCTTCGCCCGAGGAGTTGGCCGATATGCTTGATATCCCCAAGGAGAAGGTTTCGGACACCCTACGTGTGTCGGGCCGCCACGTGTCGGTGGATGCTCCCTTTGCCGATGGCGAGGACAACAACCTGCTGGACGTGCTCGTGAATGCCGATTCGCCCAACGCCGATAGGGGCCTCATCAACGAGTCGCTGGCCACCGAGGTGGACCGTGCGCTGGACACCCTCACCGACAGAGAGAAGGACATCATCAAGTATTTCTTCGGCATTGGTTGCTCGGAGATGACTCTGGAAGAGATTGGCGAGAAGTTTGGCCTCACACGTGAGCGTGTGCGCCAGATTAAGGAGAAAGCAATCCGCCGCCTGCGCCACAGCAGCAGGAGCAAGTTGCTCAAGTCCTACCTCGGATAAAAAAACGATTTTTTGCGGATAAATTTTGCACCGCACTTCGATAAGCGGGCTCCTCATTTGCGCAAGCAAACTGCGGGCCCGCTTTCTTGTGCGCCTTGCTTTGGC
>JAFVSY010000094.1 GCA_017503465.1 Tidjanibacter sp.
CGTGGTACCCATCACCACGAGGTAGTCGGCCCCACCCTCAATCATCATATCCACAAGTCGCTTTAGGGCCTCAAAATCGACCTCTCCGGATGGTGTAAAGGGGGTTACGAGTGCAACGCCCAAGCCTGTAAGTTTGGTTTTCATATCGTGTTTGTATCTGTTTTCTTTTGGTCCGCAAAGGTATTACTAATTCTTCACTAAAACAATGCTCCCTGCACCACCTCGGGTACACTCTCCTTCTTGGCGGGCTCGGCGGGTGCGGTTGACACTATGGCCTCCGCGTCCCCAATCATCGCCTCAAAGTCGCTCTCGGAGATGATTTGCACACCCAACTTGGTCGCTTTCTGCAACTTGGCAGGGCCAATCTTATCGCCCGCAAGCAGGTAGTTGGTTGCTCCACTCACGGCGGCCAAATTCCTACCCCCGTGGAGTTCAATGAGGGCTTTGAGTTCATCCCTCGAGTGGCGCACAAAGCTACCCGAAATCACAAACGACAGCCCTGCGAGGCTATCGGAGAGCACCTCTTTTTCCGCTTCCACCATCTGCAAGCCCTCGGCACGCAGGCGTTCTATTATGGAACGATTTTTCTCGTCCTCAAAGTATGCCTTGATACTGGCGGCAATCTTCTCGCCCACCTCATCAGCCTCGGCCAATTCGGCCTCCGAAGCGGCCATAATTGCATCCAGACTGCCAAAGTGGTGGGCAAGGTATTTGGCGGTGGTTTCGCCCACAAAGCGAATACCCAGCGCAAAGAGCACCCTTTCGAAGGGCACCTCGCGCGAGGCAGCCAACTCCCTCATAATGTTTTCCGCACTCTTTGCGCCCATTCGGGGCAGAGTGGCGACCATCGTGGGCTGAAGGTCGTAGAGGTCTGCCACGTTGTGTATCAGGCCACTATCATAGAGCAGTTCAACCGTTTCTTCACCAATACCCTCAATGTTCATCGCCTTGCGGGAGATGAAGTGGATGATGCGCCCCACGATTTGCGGGCGGCACCCCTCTTGGTTGGGGCAGAAATGTTTTGCATCGCCCTCCACACGCACCAATTCGGTGCCACACTCGGGGCAATGGGTGATGTATTGCAGCGGCACACACTCCTCCGTGCGTTCGGATAGTTCCACAGCCGTAATCTTGGGGATAATCTCGCCACCCTTTTCCACATAGACCATATCGCCCACCCTCACGTCGAGCAGTGCAATCTGGTCGGCATTGTGCAGCGAGGCACGTTTTACAACCGTACCTGCCAACTGCACCGGAGCGAGGTTGGCCACCGGAGTAACCGCACCCGTGCGTCCCACCTGGAAGTCCACCGAAAGGAGCTTGGTGAGTGCCTGCTCGGCCTTAAACTTGTAGGCCACAGCCCAGCGAGGAGCTTTTGCCGTTGAGCCCAATCGGCGCTGGGCTGCATAGTCGTTTACCTTTATCACAGCACCATCGGTATCATAGGGCAGTGTACTTCTCTCGCCATCGGTACGGGTAATGTAGGCCTCAATCTCCTCCCACGAGTGGCACTTCTGCATACGGTCGGAAATCTTGAAACCCCAACCCTTTGCGGCCTGCAAGTTATCCCAATGGTTTTGATGCGGAAGCCCCTCGCCCACAACGTAGTAGAGGAAACAGTCCAACCCTCTGCGTGCCACCTCCTGCGGACTCTGCAGCTTGATTGTGCCCGCCGCAGCATTACGAGGATTGGCAAAGAGGTTCTCGCCCACCTCTTCCCTCTCGGCATTGAGCCTCTGGAACGAGGCGTGGGGCATAATCACCTCTCCCCTCATCTCAAAGTAGTCGGGCCACCCTTCGCCCTGCAACACCAGGGGCACGCTGCGGATGGTGCGGATGTTGGCCGTAACATCGTCGCCACGGGTGCCGTCGCCACGGGTAACAGCACGCAACAGGCGACCGTGCTCATAGGTGAGCGAAATGGCCGTGCCGTCGAACTTCAACTCACACACAAACTCGGTTTTCCCCTCCTCGCGCTCCACACGTTCCACAAACTCGCGGAGTTCGTCGAGCGAATAGGTGTTGCCGAGCGACAACATCGGGAAGCGGTGCGCAACCGACACAAAACCACTCGTAAGGTCGCTACCCACCCTCATCGTAGGTGAGTTCGGGTCGTAACATTCGGGGTGTGCGGCCTCCAACTCCTGCAACTCGCGTAGCAGGCAGTCATATTCGTAGTCGCTCACCACGGGGGTGGCTTCAACATAGTATTTGTGATTGTATAGGGAAAGCTCCTTACGGAGTTGCTCAATTCTGTCGTGCATACATTTTGTTTCTAAAACATCGTAAAAATACAAAAAATTGTTCGACCAATAACCACCCTCGCGTCATTTTTTCCCAAAAAGTAGAAAAAAGTTATTAACAAGTGTTCCAAGTAATGATTTTTGCCTTATAATTGCAGAAAATTTTAGAACAAAACAAAAATGATGAATAAAGCAAAGACAACCAAAAGACGCTCCGTGGTGAGCTTCGCAAACCTCTCACCCGAACTGCAGGAGGCCGTAAAAGCCCTCTACCCCTACGGCTACACCGAGGCAATGATGCGCATCGACAAACCCAATGGCGAGTTTTTCTACGCAGTTCCCTTCGAGACCGAGGAGGTAAGCTACCTCGTGAAAATCAACGTGAAGATTGACGACCACATTGAGGAGGAGGACGACAAGGACTACTACAACGACGACCTCAAGGGTGCCGATGAGTTGGCCGACAGCGAGGAGGACGAGGACATCGACAACCTGCGCGACGAGATTTAACAGGGCACAAACAAACTGATATACAAAACAATAAGGACTGCAACATCGTTGCAGTCCTTATTGTTTTATTCGCAAGAGCCCCAAGACTATTGTTTCCGAAGGCCCTTTTCGGCAGCTATCTTTTCCATCAGCGCAAAGGCTGCATCATATTCATTGGGAATCACGCCATCGAGGATGGCCTCCTTTATTTCCGACTTGATTTCGCCCACCAGAGAGCAAGGCTCCAAGCCATAGGTCTGCATAATAATCTCGCCCGTAATCGGTGGTTGGAAATTGCGCACTCGGTCTTTCTCCTCAATCTCGCGCATCTTCACCCTCACAAGGGCAAAGTTGCGCAAGTAGCGTTGCACCTTGGCATCAATACCGGAGGTGATGTCGGCCTCGCAAAGAGTCATCAGGTCCTCCACATCGTCGCCCGCCTCAAAGAGAAGTCGCCTTACGGCCGAATCGGTAACCTCATCCTCGGAGAGAATAATGGGGCGCAGGTGCAGGAAGACCAATTTGCGCACATATTTCATATGCTCATTGAGGGGCAACTTGAGTTTGCGGAAAATCTCAGGAATCATCTTACTGCCAACTACCTCGTGGCCGTGGAAAGACCAACCCACGCGAGGGTCAAAAGCCTTGGTTCGGGGCTTGGCTATGTCGTGCAGAAGGGCCGCCCAACGGAGCCACAAATTATCGCTCTTGCGGGCCACATTATCAAGCACCTTTAGTGTGTGTACAAAGTTGTCTTTGTGTGCCTTACCTGCCCTTACCTCAATTCCTCGTAGAAGTTCCAATTCGGGGAAAATCAGCGGCAGCAAACCCGTCTTTGAGAGCAGGTCAAAACCGATGGAAGGCACCGGCGAGGCAACAATCTTATGGAGTTCGGTGGCAATGCGCTCCTTTGACACAATGGAGATACGTGAACGATTGCGCTCGATGGCGTCAAAAGTCTCGGGCGCAAGGTCAAAGCCGAGTTGAGTGGCAAAGCGCACGCCCCTAATCATCCTCAAAGGGTCATCCGAAAAGGTTACATCGGGGTCCGTAGGGGTGCGAATAATACACTTTTCCATATCGGCCATACCGCCAAAACTATCGAGCAACTCGCCATAGGTATCACCATTGAGAGACCACGCCAGCGCATTGATTGTAAAGTCCCTGCGCAACTGGTCATCCTCAATCGTTCCCTCCTCCACGGCAGGCTTGCGCGAGTCGGGCGAATAGGACTCCTTGCGAGCCCCCACAAACTCAATTTCGCGCCCATCCTTGTCGCGCAACATCGCTGTGCCAAAACGCTTGAAAACCGACACTTTAGAGTGTAGTACCTTACCCAACGCTTTAGCCACCTCAATGCCACTTCCGACCACCACCACGTCGATGTCGGTAGAGGGGCGGCGGAGGTAGTAGTCGCGCACATAGCCACCCACCACATAGGCTCGCACGCCCATACGGTCCACAATCTCGCTAATCTGCCCGAAGATGGGCAGCGAGAGGGGGTGTTCGTTACTCATTTGCGGTGGTGTTTTTAAGTTCACGAAGGTAGAGTTGCACGGTATTTTCAAGACCGTAGTAGAGCGCATCGCTGATGAGGGCGTGGCCAATGGAGACCTCATCCACATAGGGAATTCGCTCCACAAAGTAGCGAAGGTTGTCGAGGTTCAAGTCGTGGCCCGCATTGAGCCCAAGGCCAAGCCTGTGGGCCTCCTCGGCAGCAGCCACATAGGGAGCAATGGCTGCTTCCCTATCGTGCTCATAGCCTGCGGCATAGGCCTCGGTGTAGAGTTCCACTCGGTCGGCACCGCACTCCCACGCACCTCGCACCATCTCCACCACGGGGTCCACAAAGATGGACACTCTGATGCCTTTGGCCTTGAACTCCTGCACCTTGGCGGTGAGAAACGCCTTGTTGGTCAGCGTATCCCACCCTGCATTTGAGGTGATGGCGTTGTGCGCGTCGGGCACAAGAGTAACCTGTGCAGGCACAACCTCCAGCACGAGTTCCGTGAAGGAGTCGATGGGGTTGCCCTCAATGTTGAGTTCGGTTGTAACCAAAGGTTTGAGATTTCGCACATCATCATACCTAATGTGGCGACCATCGGGCCTGGGGTGAACGGTGATTCCTTCGCCCCCAAAACGCTCGATATTCTCTGCCGCAAGCAACACATCGGGCAAGTTACCCCCGCGAGAGTTGCGAATTACGGCAATTTTGTTTATGTTTACACTCAATTTAGTCATATCTTCTTGCTGTTTGTTCGGAAGATTTGGGTAAATTTGCGACCGTAAAGGTATCACAAAGTTTTGTGAAATGAAAATAATTTTGTTTTCGCGCCCTTCGAATGGCAAACCAACGAAGATGTTTGGCGCACTTGTAAGGAGTATTGAGGAGCGTGGGTTCGACTATCGTATGGACTCTGCCACAGCCGATTGGTTGGAGTGTGGCGAGGGTGTGCAGGTTGGGCCTGAGCACCGCTACGACTCGCTTTGCTCGGCATTGAGCGAGGAGGCCGTTGTGATTTCCTATGGTGGCGATGGCACCCTGTTGAGTGTTGTGAGGGCCATAGGTGGCAGGAACATATCCGTGCTTGGTATCAACTCCGGCAGGCTCGGTTTTTTGGCCACAGTGGCGAGCGACAAGTTCGACACCGCACTCGATGCACTCCAAAACGGAGCCTACACCATTGAAAAACGCACTCTGCTGCGCGTTGAGGGCGATGTGCAGGAAGACGTGGTTTTCCCGCTGGCTTTCAACGAGTTTTCCATCCAGAGAGGTGGCCGTGGAATGATTGGCATCAAGGTGGAAATTGACTCACGCACGGTGGCGAACTACTGGAGCGACGGGGCTATTGTTGCCACCCCCACGGGCTCAACGGCCTACTCGTTGAGCGCAGGAGGCCCCATCGTAGCACCCGAGTGCAACTGTATGATACTCACACCCATTGCTCCACACAACCTCACGATGCGCCCAATAGTCATCCCCGACAGTAGCACCCTCCGACTGACCATTGACGCACGCGAGCCACAAGCCTTGGTGGGTATCGACAACGAAAACTTCACCATCAGCACCGGCGCATCCTTCACAATCACAAGGGCACAGGAGGAAGTTTTTTTGGTACGACTGCAAAATATATCCTTCTACGACACGTTAAAAGATAAAATGATGTGGGGCGTGGATAGCAGAGAATCAAAACAATAGCAAAACAAGGGGAGCAAAACGGAGCCTAAATGGGGCTGCGGAGTATGGAAATCCCAAATATAATACTTATATTTGCACGTTTAATACGACACCAATGGCAGAACAAAACAACATAACAAAGGTTCCCACTCACGTTGCTATCATTATGGACGGCAACGGTAGGTGGGCACAGATGCGTGGCAAGGAGCGCCCTGAGGGACACATTGCCGGCGTGGAAAGCGTGCGAAAAGTAATCAAGGCCGCAGTGGCCGAGGGTGTGAGGTATCTCACTCTCTACACCTTCTCTACCGAAAATTGGGGCCGCCCACAGGAGGAGGTAGACGCCATTATGGAGCTCTTCTGCCGTAGTGTGATTGCCGAGACTCCGGAGCTTATCAAGGAGGGCGTGCAGATTCGCATTATGGGCGATAGGGTTGCCTTCTCGGAGAAGGTCAATGCCTACATCGACCGCATTGAGGGCGACACTGCCGCTGGCGAGGTACTCACCGTGGTGTTGGCGATGAACTACAGTTCTCGCTATGAGCTTACCGCCACGATGAAGGCTCTGGCCAATAGGGTTGCCGAGGGCGAGCTCAAGGCCGAGGATATTACCGCCGAGGTGATTAGTGAAAACCTCTACTCCAAAGACTATCCCGACCCCGACCTTATCATCCGTAGTGGCGGAGAGTATAGGCTGAGTAACTTCTTGCTGTGGCAGGCCGCCTACAGCGAACTCTACTTCACCCCCACCCTGTGGCCCGATTTCGACAAGGAGTCGTTCCACGAGGCACTTGAGGCCTACGCAGGTCGCCAACGCCGCTTTGGTCTGGTGAAATAATGTTGAATACCTTCTAATAACACGAAATAATAAAGTAAGGGAGAATATTTCCCAACGTATACGATGAACAAAAAAACACTCATACTGACACTCGCCCTGCTGGCCGGCACTGCGCTTTGGGCACAAACCCCCGAAGGTGCCCCACAACAACAAACTGCCACAGCAGAGCAGCAGCAGACCGAAGAAAACTCCGCGCAACCCGCACAGGAGAGTAGCGAGATTGCGGAGCAGACCGAGCAACAGGAGGAAGAGGAGCAGGAAGCACGCATCACCGTGGACCTTAATTCCCCCTTGGCTGACTACTCCTCGCCCAAGAAGTACATCATCCGCAACATCACGGCCGAGGGTATCAAGTTCCTCGACCCCGAGATGCAAATCAACTCCTCGGGCTTGGCAAAGGGCGATGTTGTGAGCATCCCCGGCAGGGAGATTTCGCAGGCAATCAGCCGCTTGTGGTCCAAGCAGTATTTTTCGGACGTGCAACTCTTTGCCACTCCCGTTGGCGACAGTGTCGATTTGAGTTTTGTGCTCTCCGAGAGGCCCCGAATCTACAATTGGCTCTTTGAGGGTATCAGCAAGAGTGCCGCAACCACCCTCACCGAGGACCTCAAACTCAAACGTGGTGCCGAGACACTCAGCGACTACAACATCGAAAAACGCATCAACCAAATCAAAGACCACTACATCCACAAAGGTTGGCGCAATGTGGAGGTAACGCCCCGCATCGAGAACGACTCCATAATCCAAAACGCCGTAAACGTAACCTTCGTGGTGGACCGCAAGGAGAAGGTGCGCATTGGTGAGTTGGACTTTGAGGGCAACGAGGCTTTCACCGACAAGCAGTTGCGCAAGGTGATGAAGAAGATTCACAAGAAGAGCATAAACATCTTCCACAACACCAAACTCCGTCAAGACGAGTTGGAGGAGGACTTTGACAACATCATCGACTTCTACAACTCCAAGGGCTACCGCAATGCGATGATTGTCAAGGACTCTGTGTATGTAATCAGCCCCGAGCGCATCGGTCTGGTAATCACCGTAGACGAGGGCAATAAGTATTATTATAGGGACATCAAGTGGATTGGCAACAGCACCTACCCCACCGAGCAACTCAACAATATGCTCGGCATCAAGAAGGGCGATGCCTACGACAAAAAGACTCTCTATGAGCGTCTGGGAGTGGGCAAGGAGGATGACCCCGAGGATGTTTCGACCATCAACTCGCTCTACCAAAACGAGGGTTACCTCGCATCGCAAATTTCGCCCACCGAGATTATCATCGGTAGCGACTCCATTGATCTTGAGATTAAGATTTTCGAGGGCCACCAATACCGCTTTAACAATGTTGGCATCACCGGTAACAACAAGGTCAATGACGAGGTTATCCGCAGGGAGATTTACACCCGCCCCGGCGAACTCTACAACCGTGCGCTGATTATGCAGACTATGCGCCAACTTGCCGCTATGGGCCACTTTGACGAAACGCAAATCAGACCCGACATCCGCCCCGTGTCCAACGAGGCTGTGGATGTAACTTGGGGCCTGAGCGAGAAGGCGAGCGACAAGTTTGAGATTAGCGGTGGTTGGGGTGCCGGTATGTTTGTGGGCTCACTTGGTGTGGTCTTTACGAATATGAGTATGAAGAATTTCTTCAACAAAGACGCTTGGAGGCCCTATCCACAGGGCGACAACCAGCAACTCTCCATTCGTGGACAGACCAACGGTACCTACTATAGTTCTATTTCGGCCAGCTTCACCGAGCCGTGGTTGGGAGGCAAAAAGCCCAACTCGCTCACCGTTGGTGCCTACTGGTCGGAGCAGACCACCAACTACTATTCGGCCTACACGGGTTTGGTCGACAATGGACAGTATTTCCGTGCAATGGGTGCGAGTGTAGGTTTGGGTCGCAGGCTCTCGTGGCCCGACCAATACTTCACGCTCTACAACGAGCTCGCCTACACTGCCTATGAGATGCAGGATTGGAACTACTTTATCTTCAGCAATGGTCGCTCCAACATCATCACATTCCGCACCTTGCTGTCGCGTAACTCCACCGACTCGCCCATCTACCCGCGCAGGGGTTCGGAGTTCACTTTCTCGCTGACGCTGACACCTCCCTACTCGCTCTTTGCGCCCAACAAGGACTACGCATCGATGCCCGAGGAGGAGAAATACAAGTGGATTGAGTACCACAAATGGCTGTTGAGTTACAAATGGTACTACCCTCTGACCAACGATGGCAAGTTAGTTGTAATGACAAGGGCAGAGATGGGTTACCTGGGTAACTACAACCCCGCCAAGCAGTCGCCATTTGAAGGCTTTGATATTGGTGGTGATGGTATGTCGGGCTACAATGTCTATGGTGTGGACATCATCTCGATGCGTGGTTATGAGGACGGAACCCTCACGCCGAGCAGTTCGAGCTACACCTACGCCAATGTTTACAACAAGTATACGGCCGAGTTGCGCTACCCCATCATTATGGAGCCGCAGTCGCAAATCTACGCCCTCTTGTTTGCCGAGGCGGGTAATGGTTGGCTCGGCTGGAAGGACTTCAACCCGTTTGAGTTGAAACGCTCGCTCGGTGCCGGTTTGCGTATCTACCTGCCAATGATTGGCCTGCTGGGTATCGACTGGGGCTACGGCTTCGACAAACCCTATGGGCAGAGCGACGTGAGTGGTAGCCAATTCCACTTTGTCATCGGACAGCAGTTCTAAAAACGCAGACAACAAGTTTTTTTTACGTCATAAACTTTCAAAAAACGAAGCACTATGAAAAAGTCTATTTTTCTTGCAATTGCGGCTCTGGCACTCACGTGGAGTGTGTCGGCCCAGAACTATGCAGTGGTAAACACCTCGAAGATATATCAATCTATGGATGCCTACACGGCTGCCGTGAAGGAGTTGGACGAACTCGCCAACGGCTACCAGAAGAATATTGACGAGGCTTACGAAAAACTCGAGGAGATGTATCAGAGTTATATGGTTGCCAAGAGCGGTTTGTCGTTGGCCGACCAGCAGTCCAGGGAACAGACCATCCTCGACAATGAGAAGAAAATCACCGAGTATCAGCAGAAGGTCTTTGGTACCGAGGGTATCATCGCCAAAAAGCAAGAGGAACTCCTCAAACCCTACACCGAGAAGGTTAGCAAAGCCATCAGCCAGTGGGCCGAGAAGAATGGCGTGGGTATGGTGATTGACATTGCCACCACCTCGCTCCCCTACTATGCTCCGAGTGTGGATATTACCGAACAAATCATCAAAGTAGTAAAATAATAACAAACAAAAACAAACGGAAAGAAAATGAAGTTACTTATGAAACTCTCGCTTGCCGCTGCTGCCCTCTTGTGCGCAACTTCGGTGAGCAACGCACAGCCCAAATTTGGCTACGTAAACTCGCAGGAAATTATCTACAATATGCCTGAAATCAGCGATGTTCAGTTGCAGTTGGAGAAGTTGCAGAAAGAGGTTGAGGAGCAGCTTGAGTTCTTGCAGGTGGAGTACAACAACAAACTTGCCGACTACCAGAAGAACGTGGGCACCTACTCCGACTCCATTCGCCAGAGCAAAGAGCGCGAACTGATTGACCTGCAACAGCGTTATGAAGAGCTCGGCAAAGCCGGCTCGCAGGATATGCAGAAGAAGCAGGGCGAGTTGATGACTCCTCTGATTGAGAAGGCTCGTGCCACCATCAACAAGATTGCTGCTGCCAACAGCCTCGTTGCTGTGTTCGACACCGCTGCCGGTGCTCTTGCCTATATGGATGAGAGCCAGATGATTGACATCGCTCCCACCGTTAAGAAAGAGTTGGGTATTGCAGAGACCGCTGCTGCACCTGCACCCGCCGCTGCACAGTAAAGGGAAAAACAGGGATACCTGCCGAATAGAAGGCGGTTGTCTGAAAAGTGTGTTCCAAGTTTTGGAACACACTTTTTTTTGTTTGGTATTCACTTTGCTTGTGATAAGAATATGAGTAAAAGCAAAGTGAGACACGCAAACACAATGAGAAAAAGAGTATTTCTGACAACCGTTCTTCCCTACCTATTTATATATAGTGGCTCGGCCCAGGTGCCGTGCGACACTCTGCGGTTGTCGTTGAGCGATGCGCTGGCGTGGGCCGAGGAGGAAAACAGTGGCGTGAGGATAGCTGCCGAGGAAGTTAGGATGGCCCAACAGGATAAGTTGAGGTTGCGCTCGGCTTGGTGGCCGACAATCACGCTCACCGGCGAGGCCATACACACAACCACACCCATAGAACTCACCCGCACGGTGAATAACCTCACCGATGGGGCACTTGATGCACTTGATGCAATAGTGGCCGCCAATCCACTATTAGAGGGCATCCTACAAAGTGTCAGGGAGGCCGAGATTGGGGTTGAATTGGCCCCACGCAATACCGCCTCGGTGGGTGTGGCCTTTGCGTGGCCCGTCTTTAGCGGTGGCAAACGTGTGGCTGCCACGAAGGCCGGCGAGCTGGGAGTGAAACTTGCAGGCACCACCTACGATGGGGTGCGACAGCGTGTTTGGAGTGCTACCCTTGAGGCCTACTTTGGGGTGCAGGTGGCTCGGCTGAGCGTGGATGTCTGCGAGCAGGCTCTTACATCCTCGCTCACACTGGTGCGTCAAGCCCGTAGCCTGGAGCGAGAGGGAATGATTAACAAGGCCGAAAGGCTTGCGGCAGAGGTCGGGGCGAGCACAATGGCGGCCGAACTTGCCGGTGCTCACACAAGGTTAGCGGTGGCCGAGGCGGGCCTTGGGGCCCTGCTGGGGATTGACTCGCTGCACATCCTCCCCACCACTCCACTCTTTGTCTTGGAGTACATTCCTCCACAGGCAGAGTTCATCGCACTCCTGGACAACAACCCCACCATACGTTCCGCAAGGGTGGAACAACGCCTTGCCGAGGAGGGACTCCGCTTGGAGCAGAGCCGCTATCTGCCCGACATTGCCCTTGTGGGTGGCCACCGCTTGTGGTCGGAGGGTATCGACCGTGGGCTTGTGCCACGCACCTTTGTGGGCGTGGCGGCGAGTTGGACCCTTTTTGACGGAGCCAACAGGGAATATTCCGTGGCGAAATCTCGCTCCCTTGTGCGCCTTGTGGGCCTTGCCGAGCAGCAACGCAGGCAGGAGTTGGAGGTGCAGGTGCGACAACTCTATGGCACCCTCCGACAATCGCTCACACAACTATCCACGATGAACTCCACCGTAGATTTGGCACAGGAGTTGGCAAGGATGCGACACAAGGCCTTCACAGAGGGTATGGCAACCTCCTCGGAGGTGGTGCAGAGCGAGGTTGCGTTGGCCGAAGCACGCCTGGGGCGCATTGCGGTCCTCTATCAATGGAACATTGCTTGGGCAGAACTTCTTGCCCTGTGTGGAAAATCTCCCGTCGAACAGATAGAACAACTATACGATTATGAAGAGTAACAACGGCTACACCGCACTGACGGTGGTTTTTATTGTGATTGTGGCCTCAATCGTTGTCATTTCGGTGTGGGGCATCTCCACCTCACGCCACCGTCCAACCATCATCCAGGGCACCATTGAGGCCGAGCAGGTGCGCATATCGGGCAAACTACCCGGTCGCATCGCTGCCTTCTACGTGTCGGAGGGCGACCACGTGGAGGTGGGCGACACGCTGGTGAGCATACTCTCGCCCGAGGTGGAGGCCAAGCGTAGCGAGGCGGTGGCCATTGCCAATGCCACACGTGCCCAGAGCAGGAAGATAGACCACGGCACCCGCAGTGAGGTGGTCGGTGCAGCCAAGCAGTTGTGGCAAAGCGCAAAGGCACAGCGAGAACTCGCCCAACAGACCTATGGGCGCATCAAGCGACTGTGGGCCGACAGCGTGGTAACTCTCCAACGCAAGGAGGAGGCAGAGGCTATGTGGAAGTCGGCTGTGGCAATGGAGAGGGCCGCAAAGCAAGAGTACCTTATGGCCCTGCGTGGTGCCCAAAAGGAGGACAAGGAGAGTGCTCGCTCGGTGGCCGTGGCAGCAGACGATGTGGTTGAGCAGGTGGATGCGGTGTTGGAGGATGCCTTCCTCACAGCCCCCATAGCGGGCGAGGTGGCGGTGATTTACCCCAACGTGGGCGAACTCGTTGGCACCGGCACTCCCATAATGTCCATCGTGCCACTGGATGAGGTCTATGCGGTGTGGAACATTCGGGAGGATTGGATGCCGGAATTTCGTATGGGCGACACTCTGTGTGGGCGTGTACCTGCCATTGCAGCCGAGGGAGTTGAGTTCTGCATCAACTACATTTCGCCCCTCGGGAGTTATGCCACTTGGAAGACCACGGGTGATGTGGGAGGCTACGATATGCGCACCTTTGAGGTCCACGCACGCCCTCTCTGCACGGTAGCGGAAGGTCTACGCCCCGGAATGAGCGTTTTGATAGACAAATAGTTGAGGCTGTCAAACGATGGGTGCGGAATTCAAAATAAGGTGTGGCCTATGGCACACCATAAGGCGTGAGTGGGGGCGCATTGTTGGCCGCCCACTCTACCCCGTGGTGTTACTCGGAGTGCCACTCTTTGCGCTCCTCTTTATGGCCACCATATTCGGCAATGGGCGCATTGAGAGCGTACCTATCGGCATTGTGGACCACGATTTCACCGCCACCTCTCGCTCCATTGTGCGCACCATCGACTCCACCCCAACCCTCGCCATAGCCCACCACTACACCTCCACCGCCGAGGCACTTGCCGCAATGAGAGCCACGGAAATCTATGGCTACGTGGTCATCCCAGCGGACTTTGAGGCCGATATGATAGGTGGCCGAGGGGGTACCATTGCCTACTACTACCACTACGCCCTGATGAGCGTAGGCAGTCAGGTTGCGGGCACTTTGGCCACACTTCTGGCAGGGGTGTCGGTGCAGCCCGTGGTGGCCACAGCCACCGCACTGGGGCTCACAGCCGAGGGCACCAAAGCACTCACTATGCCCATTGTGGCCGACTCGCTGGCGATGTTCAACCCCACGCTCAACTACTCGGTCTACCTCTCGCTACCCCTGTTGATGGTGATGTTGCAGATTGTGGTGTTGCTGACCACGGTCTACTGCGTGGGCTCCGAAATCAAGAACGGCACCGCCCGCAGGTGGCTCATCGGAGCAGGGGGCAACATCTTCACCGCCATTGTGGGCAAACTCCTACCCTACACCATCACCTTCTCCGTCGCTGCCATCGGCTCGGTGGCGTGGCTCTATGGAGGAGCCGAGGGGCTACCCCACGAAGCGGTGTCGCTGTGGCCATTGGCTCTGTGGAGCGCACTCCTTGTGGTGGCAAGCCAGGCCCTGGGGCTCTTTTTGTTTGGGCTCTTTCCCGCAATGGGGATAGTCATAAGCGTGGTGTCGATGGTGGGCTCGTTGGGTGCCACCCTTGCGGGCGTAACTTTCCCCATCGGCTCCCTCTACGCTCCCTTCCGCACGATGGCCACCCTGCTCCCCATACGCCACTACGTCATTCTGTCCCAAAACCTCCTCTATGGCCATTGGGGCTGGCAGTGGGTGTGGGCGAGCGTGGCGGCAATGGTGGCCGTGTGCGCCCTACCACTAATCACTCTTCCTCGCTTGCGAAGAGCCATATTGTCCGGACGTTATGAAAAAATCAGTTAGCACCACACATCGTTGGCGTTTGATGCTCGACACTCTCCGACACGAGGCCCGCAGTGTGGCCTCCTCTCCCGCCATTGTGTTGGTTATGGTCGGGGGCGTGGTGCTCTATGGGCTCCTCTACAACATTCTCTACCGCCCCAACGTGGTGCGTGAAGCCCCCGTGGTGGTTGTGGACCACTCCCACACGCCCCTCTCTCGCCACCTTGTGGAGAGTGTGGATGCCACACCGCAGGTGGCTGTGGTGGCCGAGATGGGCGACATCGGAGAAGCAAGAGGGCTTATGGCGCAAGGCAAGGCCGAGGGCACCATCATCATACCCCACGACCTCGAAAGGCGCATTGGACTCGGCGAGGAGGCCCTCTTTGTGGTGGCAGCATCCACCGCCGAATTTCTCTACTACGAGGCCATACAGAGTGGCACACTCGGTGCGCTCCAAGCCATAGACCACGACCTCGCTCCCCAAGTGGCCGCCACGCTACTCCCCACCGACAAACTCCTTGCCGTGGCGCAAGCCAAACCCGTGGAGGTTGTGGGCACTCCACTGTTCAACCCCACCAAAGGCTATGGCAAATATTTGCTCCCTGCGGTGCTCATCGTCATCATCTGCCAAACGATGCTGATGGTGGTATGCCTGCGCACAGGTGGCGAGGGCAAGCGTTTCAAAAATTCTCTTTTGTGCGGACAACGCCCACCACGCATCTCCGTGGGCGACACATTGGCAGTGGTAGTGGGGCGAGGGGCCCTCTACACGTTTCTCTACGCCCTTTTCTCACTCTTCCTGCTCGGCCTGCTTCCTCTGCTTTTCGACCTACCACACTTGGCACGTTGGCAAGATTTGTTTGTGCTGGGGGCACTTCTGCTCCCCGCTAACGCACTCTTTGCCCTCTGCTTTGCCTCGCTATTCAGGGATGGCGATGGGGCCTTGCTGGTGGTAACTTTTTTCTCCCTGGGGCTTCTACTCCTCGGCGGCATATCCTACCCCTTGGAACTTATGCCCACGCCTTGGGTAGTGCTCCACCACCTGCTGCCTGCGCCCGTGGGTATCCTCGCCTATGTGAAGATGAATTCAATGGGGGCCTCGCTCGGCGAGTGCGCTCCCCAACTCCTCACCCTCGCACTCCAAATCCTCGCTTACCTGCTCCTTGCCCTCGCGCTCACCCACCACCGACTGAACAAACAGAGCCGATAGTGGGGCCAAATGTTTGGTTTTCTCGCCATATTGACCGATATTTGCACCGTCAAAACAAAGCACACATTCCCTATGGAAGAACACGAATATCTCGAACACTACGAACAACGACTCGAAAAACTCCTCGCAGGCATCTACGGCTCCGAGGGGCAACTGATGGATGTGGCCGAACTTGAGGAGCGTTGGCACGAGTTTGCGCCCGAATATATGGCCGATGCAGTTGGGCAAATCAACTCCTACCCCGCCTTCACGCTTGCCGTGGCTGCCTATGTTGGTATGGCACTTGCCGCTTGGTGGGACACCGCTTGGGAGCGACACGAGAAGGAGACCTACGACGACCTCAAGCGCCTCGGTGGTGGGTTCGACACCGTGGATGAGTACATTCTCAAACACATCCTCTCCGTTGAGCCCGAGAGCCCCGAGCGTGAGCAGATTGAGGATGCGATGCGCACCCTTGCCCACGCAGTGATGAATGCCATTCAGCACGAGCAGATTGAGAAGCAGACCACCCGAGCATTCTACATTTTGGCCCGCTCGGCAAAGGTTATGTTCCGTGCCGGTGTAACCTACGAGCTAATGCGCCGTGGCTACCACTACGAGCGTGTGAAGATTGCCAACCCCGTGGTAAATTAGTCTGCACCGCCCCATACAAAAAGACCTCTTCCCATTGAGAAGAGGTCTTTTTGTGTTAATGTCCCAACTGTTTCTATTGAACAGGCTGGCGGAATATTGGACTAGCCCAACTCGCTCTCTTTGAGCCTCTCGGCATTCTCTGCCACAATCAGGTGGTCGATGCAATCCTGGATGTCGCCATTCATAAAGGCAGGCAGGTTGTAGATGGTGTAGTTGATGCGGTGGTCGGTAATGCGCCCCTGGGGATAGTTGTAGGTGCGAATCTTGGCACTCCTATCGCCCGTGCTCACCATAGTCTTACGCTTGGCAGCAATCTCGTCCATATACTTGGCATACTCCAAGTTGAAAATACGGGTACGCAACTCCTCCAACGCCTTGTCGAAGTTCTTGAGCTGCGACTTCTGGTCCTGACACTGCACCACGATACCTGTGGGGATGTGGGTAAGGCGCACAGCCGAGTAGGTGGTGTTCACGCACTGACCACCGGGGCCACTTGCACAGTAGGTATCCTTGCGGATGTCGTTCATATTGATGTCCACGTCGAACTCATCGGCCTCGGGCAACACAGCCACCGTGGCAGCCGAAGTGTGGATGCGGCCCTGGGTCTCGGTCTGGGGCACACGCTGCACACGGTGCACGCCACTCTCATACTTGAGTGTGCCATAGACACCATCGCCCGTAACCTTCATCACAACCTCCTTGTAGCCACCCGAAGTGCCCTCCGAGAAGGAGTTAATCTCATACCTCCAGCCCTTGGTCTCCACATACTTCATATACATACGGAGCAGGTCGCCGGCAAAGATTGCAGCCTCGTCGCCACCGGTACCACCACGAATCTCCACGATAGCGTTTTTGTCGTCCTGGGGGTCCTTGGGGATGAGGAGAATCTTGATTTCCTCCTCAAGGGTTGCTGTAAGGGGCTCAAGTTCAGCCACCTCTTCGCGTGCCATTTCGCGCATATCCTCATCCTTCTCGTTGGCGAGAATATCTTTGGCATCGGCCAGGTCGGCGAGTGCTTTTTTGTAACGGTCGGCGGCTTTCACGATGGGGCCGAGTTCCTTGTACTCCTTGTTGAGTTGCACAAAGCGCTTCATATCGGCAATAACTTCGGGGTCGGTCATCTGCTGACCAATCTCCTCAAATTTGAGCTTCAGCCCATCGAGCCTATTGAGAATAGTGTTGTCTGCCATAAAAATTAAATCTATTTGGCCGCAAAGGTACAAAAAATTTTCATACCTTTGTATATAATGACAACCGAAAAGCACATAACTCTCTCCGAATTACTCGCCGACGTGCGCCGCACCCTCGCTGAGCGTTTTCCGCTGGGGGTGTGGATTTGTGCCGAGGTGGGCGAACTCAAGGAAAATCGCTACTCCGGCCACTGCTATATGGAACTCATTGAGAAGGGCGACAACGATGGCGCCCCCAAAGCCAAGGCCTCCGCAGCGGTGTGGAGAAGTCGTTGGGGTATGCTCTCGGCCCACTTTCGGGCCGCCACAGGCGCACCCCTTACCGCAGGTATGAAGGTGTTGCTGAAGGTGAGCGTTACCTTCCACGAGGCCTATGGGCTTTCGCTCGTGGTAAGCGACATCGACCCCGCCTACACCATTGGCGAGCAGGAGCAACGCCGCCGCCAAACCATTGAGCAACTCACTGCCGAAGGTGTCATTGACCTGAACAAAACCCTGCCCCTTCCCACCGTGGTACAACGAGTGGCGGTCATATCATCCGCCACAGCAGCCGGCTATCAGGACTTTATGAACCACTTGGCCGCTTCGCCCTACCGCATCGACACCACTCTCTTTGAGGCCATCGTGCAAGGCTCGGCTGCCGAGCAGAGCATCATTGAGGCCCTCGGCAGAGTGGCCGACCGTGAGGAGGAGTTTGATGCCGTGGCCATACTGCGTGGTGGCGGCTCGCAGAGCGACCTCGGTTGTTTCAATGCCTACCCTCTCTCGGCCCACATTGCACAATTTCCGCTGCCGGTGCTCACGGGTATTGGCCACGACAAAGATACCTCGGTGGCCGACATTGTGGCCCACACCGCACTGAAAACCCCTACCGCTGTGGCAGACTTTCTCCTTGAGCGCATCGGAGGTTTCCATTCGGAGGTGGAATATGCCTATGAGCGCATTACCAGCGCATCTTCGGCCCTATTGGAGAGCCACCGCACACGCTTGGAACGCAACCACGCCCTTGTGCGCACCCTCGCCGAGGGGCTATTAAGGCGTATGGAGGTAAGGCTTGAGCGAGCCTCGGTGGAACTACACCACAGCGTGGCTCGTCTGCTGGAGGCCCACAAGGCCCGTCTGGAGCGTGCCGAGGTGCAGGTGGAGGCCTCCTCGCCCAAGCGCATAATGGCACTTGGTTTTGCGGTAGTCCGTCAGGGTGGCAAGGCACTCAAATCGGTCAATGATGTGGCCGTTGGCGAGAGCGTTGAAATCACCCTTGCCGATGGCTCTGCAAGGGCCAACATAACCGAAACAACAAAATAACACGCATAGACTTATGGATAAAGAACTTACCTACAATCAGGCACTTACCGAATTGGAGGGCATCCTAAAGAGTTTTGACTCCGGCGAAGCCGACATCGACACCCTCTCCGCCCAGGTGGCCCGTGCCACCGAACTCATCACCTTCTGTCGTGAGCGTTTGCAGAAGGTGGAGAAGGAGTTGGAGGTGCAGCAAAACTGAGCCCTTTCATCACTCACCTAACCCAAACAAAAAAAAGCAACTCTCCCCACTTCGGGAAGAGTTGCTTTTCATTTTGGAGCACTACGCCCCACATCTGCCGGCACTAAACCTCCACTGCTTTGTAGCGAGGAACAAGCACCTTCATAATTACCCAACCGATGAGGTAGGCAACAGCGCAGAACGAGAACATAATCATATAGCCGGCCTCTTTGCCCTCAAAGCCGAAGAGTACCATACCGCTCGAAGCACTGAAATCAAACAGCGCACCTGCACCCTTCTGGATGAGGAACGAGCCGATACCACCAGCCATACCACCAATACCGGTGATGGTAGCAATCATATTCTTGGGGAACATATCGCCAATGGTCGAGAACAAGTTTGCACTCCAAGCCTGGTGGCCTGCACCTGCGATACCAATCAGCACTACGGGCCACCACATCGAAACGTGGGCCAAAGGCTGGGCTGCCAATGCTACCAGCGGGAAGAAGGCAAAAATCAACATAGCCAACATACGACCTGCGTAGGGGTTCATCTTCTTCTTATCCACAAACAAAGTGGGCAGATAGCCACCTGCGATAGAGGCCATCACGATGAGGTAGAGCAGACCAAGAGCCAACTGGAATTTGATGTCGGTCGAAGCCAAGCCGTAGGTAGTCTTCAGGTAGGAAGGCATCCAGAACAAGAAGAACCACCAGACACCATCGGTCATAAACTTACCAACGATGAAAGCCCAAGTCTGACGGAATTTGAAGCACTGCCACAGCGAAACCTTCTTGGCGGGAGCCTCCTCCACTGCGGGAGCAGCTTTCTCCTCCTCCACTACATCATCAGAAAGGATGTAGGCCAACTCAGCCTCATTCACTGCGGGGTTCTTCTCGGGTTTCTTGTAGATGAACTGCCAGAAGCCCATCCAGATGAAACCAAGACCACCAATGATGATGAAGGCAGCCTCCCAGCCCCATTTTGCAGCCAAAGGAGGAATGCAGAAGGGAGCGATGAGTGCGCCGATGGTCGAACCTGCGTTGAAGATACTGGTTGCAAATGCACGGTCACGTTTGGGGAAATACTCGGCAGTAGCCTTGATTGCTGCGGGGAAGTTACCGGCCTCACCAAGTGCCAACACGCAGCGGGCAATGATGAAGAAGGTTGAACTAATCAGCGCAATGCGGGCGGTTGTTTCGGCCACGCTAACTGCTGCCAAATCCTCAATACCCACGATGCTGCTGGTCAGAATACCGCACACTGCGTGGATACAAGCACCAAACGACCAAATGCCGATACTCCACATATAACCCTTCTTGGTGTCGAGCCAGTCTACAAAGCGGCCGGCGAACAACATTGCAATCGCATAGAAGAGCGAGAAGATACCGGTGATGTTACCATAGTCCGAGTCGGTCCAGTGGAACTCGGGGCGAATGAAGTCCTCGAAGGTGAGCGAAAGCACCTGACGGTCGAGGTAGTTTACGGTTGTTGCAAAGAACAACATTGCGCAAATCACCCAACGGTAGTTGGTTTTGCGTCCTGTTTGAATTTTACTCATTAGTTTTAATAGTTTGATTTAGTATGGTTTTTCCTGATTATGCTGTACAGGCACGGTCTACTCTGCCACAACCTCCACCTGCAGGGGAGCCTTCTTGGCAGCAACCACCTCGGCTACGAGTGCATCGAAAGCCTCTTTGGTCGGCACCTCCACGGCAGTAACCTTGTTCCACAAGCCACCCCACCAGTAGGTAAGCACCTCGCCCTCGGAGAGAGTGTTGTAGACAGCAGCGTGGCCATAGGCACCTTTGGGTTTGTCGTCGCCCTTGTTCCAGAATCGGTCCTCGGCACCCTCCCAACCCTCGGGGAAGTACATTGCCAGGTAGAGTTCGCCGGCCTCGGCGGGCTCAACGGGCTCTGCATAGGTAACATAGCCCTGCTCGGCATTGTAGGTGGTGCGGGGAGCCTTCTCGTGCAGCACAATACCACTCATAGCCTCATAGTCGCCCTCCGAGCCATTGTAGCAAACGGTGGTTTTGTTGAGGAACGAGCCGTGGTCGATGCTGATGGTGCGGGTTTCGGTCAGTGTGCGCTCACCGATGGTGGTGGGCAGGTAGGTCAGTTTGGCCGTAAAGCGCAACGGACCATTGTCCAAAATCTCGCACTCCGAGTAGCAGTAGGGATAAACGATGGTCTTACCGTCAAGCAGCGCAGTAGCACCTGCACCAAGGGTGGGACCAACCTTGTAGGGGTCAAAGCCGTTACCGTGGTCGTTGTGGTACGACACCGAAGCAGCCAACTCCTTGGCAGCCTTCTTGTCGGTCTTCTTCAACTCGGCAATCTTTGCCCTCGTTTCGGGGTTGAGCTCAAGAGCGTAGCGAGCCTCCACAACGGGGAGTTCGGTGTTGTTCTTGAGCCAAACATCGTGGCCGAAAGCCCTCTCGCCGCTTGCCTGCAAAGCAGGGCCATAGGCACGGAAGGCAATCAGGTTGCTCTCCCAAGCGATGTCGTCTACCCTCTCGGGATATACCTTACCACAAGCATAGGTCTGGTAGTCGGCAGTCTCTCCCTCCTTAACGGTGTAGATAACCTTAGCGGCACCCTCCACATCGGCACGGAAGATGAGTTTGCCATCGTGGGTGATTTGCGAAGGCACTTCCACGCCCTCGGCATCCACCACCACAAGGCCTGCACCCTCGGTCAGACCGAGCGCAGCAACCTCCACCTCCACCATCTCGCCCGAGCGAGCGGCATCGGTAGGGTTGGTTACAGCCACCTTAACACTCGGTGCGCTGCAACCAACCAACATAACCAAAAGCAATGTAAGCAGTGCTTTCATAGTTGCAAAGAACGTCTTTGAGTTTCAACTATTGGGGCTGCTTACCGAAGTATGCCAAGATACCGCCATCCACGTAGAGGATGTGGCCATTGACAGCATTCGAAGCCTCCGAAGCCAGGAACACAGCAGGACCGGTCAGTTCTGAGGTCTCCAACCAGCGACCTGCGGGGGTCTTGGCGCGGATGAACGAATCGAAGGGGTGGCGGCTACCATCGGGCTGTACCTCGCGCAGAGGAGCAGTCTGGGGAGTAGTGATATAGCCGGGGCCGATACCGTTGCACTGGATGTTGTAGTGACCATACTCCGAGCAGATGTTACGGGTGAGCATCTTCAAACCACCTTTGGCAGCAGCGTAAGCCGAAACGGTCTCACGACCCAACTCCGACATCATCGAGCAGATGTTGATAATCTTACCGCTGCGTTTGGCCATCATTGCGGGCAGAACAGCCTTCGACACGATGAAAGGAGCATTCAAGTCAATATCAATAACCTTGCGGAAATCGGCAGCCTCCATCTCGTGCATAGGGATACGGCGGATGATACCGGCGTTGTTCACCAAAATATCAATGGTGCCAACCTCCTCGGCAATCTTGGCAACCATAGCCTGAACTGCGGGCTCATCGGTAACGTCGCAAACGTAGCCGTGGGCATCAATACCCTTCTCCTTGTAGGCAGCCATACCCTTGTCTACCAACTCCTGATTGATGTCGTTGAAGCAGATGGTTGCGCCCTGCTCTGCAAATGCCGAAGCGATAGCAAAACCGATACCATAGGAAGCACCTGTCACGAGGGCCACTTTACCCTCCAAAGAAAAATTCAAGTAAGGATTCATAATCTTTGTGTTTGTTTAGTTATTTGTTTGATTGATTTTCTTATTTCTACAATCTACTCTCTCTTCCACCCTATTTCAGGTCGGTAATGAGCGAGAAGTCTTGGTCGCCATAGTCGAGGTTCTCACCACCCATACCCCAAATGAAGGTGTAGTTGTTGGTGGCAGCAGCCGAGTGGATACTCCACTCAGGCGACAACACGGCCTGGTCGCCCTTCATCCAGATGTGGCGGGTCTCGTCTACCTCACCCATAAAGTGGCAGATGGCCTGGTCCTCGGGAATATCGAAGTAGAAATATGCCTCCATCCTGCGCGAGTGAACGTGAGCAGGCATAGTGTTCCAAACGCTATCGGGAGCAAGTTCGGTCATACCCGTCTGCAACTGGCAGGTGGGAAGCACCTGATTTACAATCATCTTGTTGATGTTGCGGTCGTTGGAGCCTTCGAGCGAGCCCATATGAGCCACGATGGCGTTCTCTTTGGTAATCTTCTTGTCGGGGTAGTTGCGGTGAGCAGTGAGCGAGTTGAAGTAGAACTTGGCGGGAACGCTCTCGTCTGCGCTCTCAAAGTATACCTCCCTATCGCCCGAGCCGAGGTAGAGTGCCTCCTTGTAGTCCAGCTCGAACACATCGTTACCAACGCGCACGATACCTTTACCCTTGCCTACGTTGAAGATACCCAACTCCCTGCGAGTGAGGAAGTAGGGAGCCTTCAAGGGGTCAATAGCCTCCAGCTTGAGGCTCTCGCCCACGGGCATTGCACCACCAACAACCATACGGTCATACATCGAGTAGACCATATTAACCTCGTTTGCGACGAAGAGAGTCTCAATCAGAAAATCCCTACGAAGGCGTTTGGTGTCATAACTTTTTGCATCCTCGGGGTGGGCTGCATAGCGAATTTCATAGTTTGTTTTCATAATTCTCTTATTAAGTTTTTAGGTTAAATCACGCTTACGTTTTCTCTCCACTATTTCCTGCAAGCAGCCACAATAGCCAGAGCCTCACGGCACTTGTCGGTTACTGCCTGCCAGTTGCCTGCCTTCAGGTCGGCCTTGGGGAAGAGTTTGGAACCCATACCCACGCAGAACACACCCGAAGCAAACCACTTGCTCAAATTCTCCTCGGTGGGCTCAACAGCACCGGTGGCCATAATGTTTGCCCAAGGCAGAGGAGCCTTGATGTTCTTCACGAAGTCGGGACCGCCCACGCAACCTGCGGGGAAGATTTTGGTTACATCGCAACCAAGTTCCTGTGCGTAGCTAATCTCGGTAACGGTGCCACATCCGGGCACGTAGGGCACCAAGTGGCGGTTGCAGAGTTTTGCAACCTCGGGATTCATACAGGGACCCACGATGAAGTTGGCACCATACTGGATGTAGAGTGCTGCGGTGGGTGCATCCACAATCGAGCCCACACCCAAAATCATCTCGGGGCACTCCTTGAGCGAGTATTTCATCAGCTCGGCAAACACCTCGGCAGCGAAGTCGCCACGGTTGGTGAACTCAAACACGCGCACACCACCCTCGTAGCAAGCCTTCAAAACCTGTTTCGACACCTCCACGTTGGAGTCGTAGAACACAGGCACCATACCGGTTGCCTGCATTGCGGCCATAACGGCCATCTTATTAAATTTTGCCATACCTTTATATAGTATTCTTAACTCTTGAATTTACCTTACAAAGCGTTTCGTTTTTTGTAGTGCAACAGCCCTTTGCGCGCAGACTACCTCTGAACACGACCACTGCCATCACCACCGGCCAAAGCCTCCACCTCATCAACCGACACAAGGTTGTAGTCGCCATTGATGGTGTGTTTGAGAGCCGAAGCAGCCACTGCAAACTCCAAAGCCTCGCCCTGGGTGGGTTTGGTCAGCAGACCGTGAATCATACCGCCGCTGAACGAGTCGCCACCACCTACCCTATCAACGATGGGCAGAATGTCGTAGCGTTTGCTCACGTAGAACTCCTCGCCATTGTAAATCATAGCCTTCCAGCCGTTGTGGCTTGCCGACAGCGACTCCCTCAGAGTGGAAATCACATACTTGAAGCCAAACTCCTTCTTCATCTGCTCGAAGATGGCCTTGTAGCCCTCGGCATCGGTCTTACCACCCTCCACATCTGCATCGGGTTTGAAGCCCAAGCACAACTCTGCATCCTCCTCGTTACCAATGCAAACATCAACATACTGCATCAAGGGGCGCATAATCGACTGTGCCTTCTCTTTGGTCCAGAGTTTCTTGCGGAAGTTGAGGTCCACCGACACGGTAGCACCGTGGCGTTTTGCAGCCTCGCAAGCGAGTTTGGTCAGTTCGGCAGCCTTATCGGAGATTGCGGGGGTGATGCCCGACCAGTGGAACCAATCGGCACCCTCCATAATTGCGTCAAAGTCGAAGTCCTCGATGTTGGCCTCTGCAATGGCCGAGTGAGCACGGTCGTAGATAACCTTGCTGGGGCGCATAGCCGAGCCACTCTCAAGGTAGTAGATACCGAGGCGGTCGCCACCACGAGCGATGAAGTCGGTCTTAACACCATAGCGGCGCAGGGAGTTGAGTGCCGACTGACCAATCTCGTGTTTGGGCAGTTTGGTAACAAAGTAGGCATCGTGTCCATAGTTGGCACAGCTTACAGCCACATTGGCCTCGCCACCACCATAAACCACGTCAAAACGGTCTGCCTGAACAAAACGGTTGTTCTGTCCTGCGGGCGACAGACGCAACATAATCTCACCAAAAGTTACGATTTTCATAGTAATAAAAGTGTTTATTGTAATGAGTTTGTAGAAAATTAGTCAAAATTAACCGACTACAAATATACAATTTTTTTCTTATTTCGTGTACGTACACGAAATTTTCTGCAATATTTTTGTATCTTTGTGTTAGAAAATAGCACAAATTTGATAATCGATGCAGACAAAAAAGGTTACCGTCAAGGATATTGCCCGCCTTTCGGGGCTCTCGATTGGCACCGTAGACAGGGTTATGCACAACCGCAGCGGAGTGGCCGAAGAGAGCCGCCGCAAGGTTATGGAGGCGATGGAGAGTTTGGGCTACACGCTCAACACCAACGCATCCCTGCTGGCCAACAAGAAGCACTACCGCATCTGTTGCCTGTTGCCCTCGTTTGAGAGTGGCGACTACTGGGAGTTGGTCTACAACGCCGTGGCGAGTGCACAGCGAGATGCCGAGGGCTACAACCTCTCCATCGAAACGCTAACCTACAATCAGTTCTCGCGCGAGGAGTTTATCGAAGCGGTTGAACGGCTCAAAGCCAACCTGCCACAGGCGGTAATCGTTGCCCCCATCTATCGCAACGACACCATCGAACTCGGCCACTATCTCAAGGAGAAGGGGGTGCCAATGGTATTCATTGACTCCAAGGTGAGCGAGGCCGACTATTTGGCCTACTATGGTATCCCAATGTGGGAGAGTGGCTACCTGGCTGCCTCGTTGCTGCTGGGCGATGAGCCCCCGCAGAGCATCGTGAACTTTCGCATCGAGCGTGGTGGAGGCATCACGGACAACCCCACCCTCGCCCGCCGACACGGCTTCACCGACTATGTGTCGGAAAACCTACCCGAACTGCGCATCTACAACGAGTTTCTGCGCCCGCACGACAAGGAGCACAACTTTGCCGTTATGGACAAGTTCTTCGCCGCACACCCCGACATTCGCCACATTGTTACCTTCAACTCGCGCGTGCACCTGATTGCCGACTACATCACCACGCGTGGGCTCAAGGGTATGTCGGTGCTTGGATTTGACATCTTGGGGCAGAACATCAAGGCTGTGCAGGAGGGTGTGGTCAAATACCTCATTGTGCAGCGCACGCAGGTGCAACTGCGCCGCGGAGTGAATGCTCTGGCCGAGTGGCTTGCTTTTGGTACCATACCGCCGCTGAAGGACAACTATATGCCTATGGACATCCTGGTGAAGGAGAACATCAACTTCTACTCGGAACTCTACAAAGACAACTAACAAACGCCCTCTTGGGTGGTCATAGACAAAACGTAAGCGGGGTTGCCAATCGGTTGGCACCCCCGCTTGTCATTCAATCAGCACTATTTACTGATAACTGACAACTGACAACCATTATCGGTTGAGGGTTTTCAGCAACAGGTCCTCCATTATGAGGTAGCCCTCCACGTTGGGATGGCAACCATCGGGGCTCCATTTGGCAGGCAGACCACCCTCCTCATCGGTCAGGGCCGAGTGGTAGTCCACATAGGGGTAGCCCTTCGTTGCGGCATACTCCTTAATCATCGCATTGAGTTGCTTGATGATTGGAGCAGGCTCCACCTCAGGCCTCCACTTATATGCCTTGCAGGGCAACACCGAGCACAGCACCACCCCAATACCGTTGTGTTCGGCAAGTTCGCACATCGAAATGATGTTTTCCAAAATGTGGGGCAGAGTAATGGGGCCGTTGTTGAGTGCTATGTCGTTGGTACCGGCCAAAATCACAACCTTCTTGGGGTGGAGCGCAAGCACATCCGCACGGAAACGCACCAACATTTGTGAGGTAGTCTGGCCGCTGATACCACGCCCGGCAAAGTTGTGCTCGGCAAAAAACTCGGGGCGGAATTTGGCCCAATTATCCGTGATGGAATTACCCATAAAGACCACTTCGGGAGCCTGTGCGAGAGCCTTGTTTGCCTCCTCGTAGCGATAGAATTGCGCCCAATCTTTCTTGGGTGCTTGTGCCTCTGCGACCACGACCGTAAGCAGGGCCGCAAACGCAAAAATTGTTCGTTTCAGCATTTTCATACCTTTCTAATCATTAGATAATTTTCCACAAATATACATTTTTGTGTGAAAAATCACAACAATTTGGTATTGCACAACTTTGTGGTTTGAAATATTTTTGCACCCGAATTTGAAACAAGACACAACAAACACGATATGAAAAGATTTTTGTTCACACTATGGGCCCTTGCCCTTGCGGTCGGACTCTCCACCGCCGAGGCAAACACCCCCGTAGTTCCCCAACCCCGCCCAACTGATGCACACCTCTTCGGCCACGTTGTAGACAAGGCCACCCACGACCACCTGCCCTACGTGTCGGTGGTTGTTGTGGGCACCACCATCGGTGTGGTTACCGATGCCACAGGCCACTACCTTATTAAGAATATGACACCCGGCACCTACACCATTGAGGTGAGTGCCGTGGGCTATGTGTCGGCCAGCAAGAAGGTTAAGATGGTAGCAGGTCAGACCACCGAGTTGGAGTTTGAGCTCGCTGAGGACTCCGTAACGCTCGACCAGATTGTGGTGTCGTCCAACCGTTCCGAAACACTCAAGAGGGAGGCCCCTTCGTTGGTGAGTGTGGTGGACTCCGAACTCTTCGACCGAGTTAGTTCCACCTCGCTGGCCGGAGGACTTGCCTACCAGCCCGGTGTGAGGGTGGAGAACACCTGTCAGAACTGTGGCTTTCCGCAGGTGAGAATCAACGGTTTGGATGGTCGCTACTCGCAGATTCTCGTAGACTCCCACCCCCTATTCTCCTCGCTCACAGGCGTCTATGGACTGGAGCAAATTCCTGCCAATATGATTGAGCGCGTGGAGGTGCTGCGTGGCGGTGGCTCGGCTCTCTATGGCTCCTCGGCCATTGGTGGCACCATCAACATCATCACCAAGGAGCCCAAGCGCAGTATGGCAGAAATGAGCCACACCACAACCTCCATTGCTATGGGTGGTGCCGTGGAGAATGCCACAAGTCTGAATGCCTCGTTGGTGTCGGATAGTGGCAAGGCTGCCGTGAGCGTCTTTGCCCAAAGTCGCACCACGGGAGGCTACGACGTAGATGGCGATGGTTTCACCGAACTTTTGGAGTCCAATTCGGAGGCACTCGGTATGCGCTCTGTGTTCCGCACCGGCAACTACTCCCGCATCACTGCCCAATACCACCGCATCAAGGACTACAGGCGTGGTGGCGACAACCTCGACCTTCCGCAACACGAGGCCGAGGTGTGCGAGCAGGCCGACCACACCATTGACGGCGGTAGCATCACCTACGACTGGTCGGACCCCCAGCACAAAAACCGACTCAACATCTACGGCTCGTTCCAGAACACCGCACGCAAGAGTTACTACGGTGCAGGCAAAGACCCCGATGCCTATGGTCGCACCCACGACCTCACGGCTGCCGCAGGTGTGCAGTATGTGCACGAGTTTGACAACCTGCTCTTTATGCCAGCCAACCTCACCGTGGGCTCGGAAGTGAGCCACAACGACCTGCACGACACCTCCATCGGCTACGATATTGACACCAAACAGATTGCCAACATCTATGGTGCCTACTTCCAGAACGAGTGGCGCAACAAGCAGTGGTCCATTCTGCTTGGTGGTCGTCTTGACAAGCACAACCTTGTGGACGGGCTCATCTTCTCGCCCCGTGCAAACCTGCGCTACAACCCCACCGAGGAGATAAGCCTGCGATTGAGTTATGCCGAGGGCTACCGTGCGCCCCAAGCCTACGATGAGGACCTCCACATTGCCATCGTTGGTGGCGAGCGCACACGCATCCAGTTGGCCGACAATCTGAGGGAGGAGCGTTCCTCCTCGTGGAGTGCTTCGGCAGAGTTCTACCACACCTTTGGCACGGTAGCCACCAACCTCATCGTGGAGGGCTTCTACACTCGCTTGGACGACGTGTTTGCCCTGCGTGAGATTGGCCACGACAGCGCAGGTGTGGCAGTGCAGGAGAGGTACAACGGCTCCGGTGCTACGGTGAAGGGTATCAACATCGAGGGCCGTGCAATGTTCAGCCGCAAGGTGGAGTTGCAGGCAGGCCTCACCCTCCAGCGCAGTCGCTATGCCGAGCCGGAGCAGTGGAGCGAGACGGCCGAGGCCTCGCTCAATATGTTCCGCACCCCCGATGCCTATGGTTATTTCACGCTGATGTATAAACCGATGGCCAAACTCAACATTGACCTCACGGGCAACTACACGGGCCCAATGTGGGTGCAACACTACGCAGGTTTCATTGCCGATGACGTTGCCGAGCACACCCAGAGTTTCTTCGACTTGAGCGCACGCATCGGCTACACCACCCTTGTCTACGACGACACCTACATCGAACTCTTCGGTGGTGTGAAAAACATCTTCAACTCGTTCCAGAAGGACTTCGACCAAGGCCCCGACCGTGATTCGGGCTACGTCTACGGCCCGCTGATGCCACGCAGTGCCTACCTCGGAGTGGAGATTAGGTTCTAACCAACAAGAAAGGGTTTCCGACAATCGGAAACCCTTTCTTGTTAGAACGCCTAATGCTATATTTTTCTACTTGAAGCCGTAGGTGGTACCGCCAATGGCGAAGTCCTCAAACACAGCCGTGGCAGTCTTGCTATTGTCGCCACTGCTCACGCAAAGGCCCACGTAGACCTCATCGGGCAGAGCCGCAAAAGAGTCGCTTTTGAGGTCGGTGAAGGTTGCACCCCCATCGGTCGATACGGAGGCGGTGAACTTCTCTCCCTCACGCACAAGTTTCAGCACCGCATTGTCGCCCTCCGCACTCGCAGGACCTGCTTTCTTTGCAGAATTGGTTGCAGCACTCAAACGGTAGTGGCTGTAGTAGGCGGTGGTAATTGCCCCCGAAGTGGCATAGAGCAGGTCGGTACCTGTGGCCGTAATGTCGCCCGCAAGCATAAGGCCTGCCGCACTCTGATTTCCACCCTTCTCGGAGGTGTAGGAGCGCAGACGCACGGTGGCCTCAAAATCACCACTGACCTTCCTCCACACGTAGCCAAACTTCTGCGCACCGCTCTCAAACTTACCCAGCGCAGTGAGCGTGAGTGAGCCATCCTCTGCCACCGAGCAGGTGGCCTTTGAGTCGTTCACCGAGGTGAGTGTCCAGCCGCCACCAACCTCGCTACCCGAAGGCTCCGAGGGGGTATCGGGAGTCGTTGGGGTGTCGCCACCACTCTCGCCACCATCACCACTTCCGCCATCGCCCGTGCCCATACCGCCATTGTCGGCAGCAACGGGGGCCTCGGCGTAGCCCGTCAATCGGCCCACACCTGCACCCGTGGTAACAATCTCGGGCACTCGGTCGGCTGCATCCACAACGTAGTTGTAGGAGGGTTTGAAATCCTCATAGGTGAGCGGAGTGGAGAGTTTGGAGCCGCCATAGGAGGTGTACTCCACGTTGGTAAATGGATAGGGGTCGGAGGCATCGGCAGGGATGTTGGTGTAGTGGTTTTCGTAGGCGTAGGCATAGCCCGCAACACTACCCGTGAGGTTGGACACCCAACTGCTACCACTCTTCTTGGCTGGGTAGGTGCAGATATCGATGGGCAACCTCACACCATCAAACGAGTTGTGCTCCACCAGCACCATTGCGCCATAGGCACTACCCACTCCGTAGGTGCTCACGTTGTCGTAGAAGTTGTTGAACACGTGGGCCTTGCCAAACCTCACCCTCGGGTGGCGGGAGTTGCTCTCCTCAAACCAGTTGTGGTGCATAGTGATGGTGATATCCTTGTCGGCCGAAGCACTATTGGAGTGGCCCACAAGGCTACTCTTTTGGGTGCGGATGTAGTGGCACCACGAGATGGTTACACCGCTGGTGGCGTGGGTAACATCGCAGGAGCCATCCTCATAGTCCTTCTCCGAATTGACACTCTCAAAGGTGCAGTGGTCCACCCACACGTTGCGGCTCTCCTGCATCGAGATACCATCGGCTCCGTTGTCGGCCTTGGGTTGCACGATGTAGACGTTGCGGATGATGATGTTGGAGGCCTCATTGAGGAAGAAACCGACATTCTGCATACGGAACGAGTCGGTGCCGTAAATTGTGATATTGGAGGTGCGCTTGATGTCAAACCAAGGGCTACCGGTGTCCCTACCGTCGGCCTTGGTGAACGTGCCGCTCAACCACACCACTGCGGGCTCGGTGCTCTTGTTCTTCTCCCTCAGTTTGAGCCAATCGCGGAAGGCGGTGCCACTATTGAAGTGGTGCACCGTGCCACCTGCGCCACCAGTAGTTTGTCCGCCATAGCCAATGAGTGCATCCAGAGGCACATTACCCACCACAGGGGGAGCAATGGGTTCGCTCGGCTCGGTCGGGGTGTCGGGCTCCTCCGGCTCGGTAGGGGTATCGGGTTCCTCCGGTTCAGTCGGGGTGTCGGGCTCGGGGTTTTCGGGCTCGGTCGGGGTGTCGGGCTCCTCCACAGCCAAAGTGGTGGCCACAACATAGGGCGACCAATCGCTCACCGAGTCATCGCGTGTGGAACGCACAGCAAACTGATACTCGCTCTCGGGAGTAAGTTCCTCAAAGCGGGCCGAGCACTCGGACGTTTTGCCCGAGGTGTAGCCTTCGGAGGTCTTGCAACGCCACTCATACCCTTGTGCATCCTCCACAGCACTCCAAGTGAGCGTGAGTGAGGTGGCCGTAAGGTCGCTGACTTTCACATCAGTGGGCACTTCCAACTTCAACACAACGGGAGGTTTTTCGGCACAAGCCGTCAGCAGTAGGCCAAAAAGCAGAGTGGCCCAAAGTAAGATTCGTTTCATAGTCATTTTTAGGTATATAGTCTGCAACAAAGATAGAGTTTTTCGTCTACCTTCACCACGAAAATTTATCTTAAAGATGCGATTATTTGTCGCCCTCGCTCGGCCACACCACCTTTGGCAGCACCCCTTGCAGGTGGGCAATGGCGATGCCGTAGTTGGTCATCGGCACTCCCTGCGAGGCGGCACTCTCAAGCCTTGAGAGCACGTGGCGGCGGTTGAACATACACGCACCGCAGTGTATCACAAGGTCGTAGGGAGCAAGGTCGGCAGGGAAGTCGGCACCGCCCACAACATCCACCTTGAGGCCCTCGCCTACCCTCGCACGCAACATTCGGGGCAGTTTCACACGCCCAATGTCCTCACTTGCAGGTGCGTGGGTGCAGGCCTCGGCAATCAACACGCGCGACTGCTCGGTGAGCGCATCAATCGTCTTGGCACCCTCCACAAAGGCGGCACCATCGCCCTTGTAGCAAGCCATAAGCACCGAGAACGACGTAAGGGCTACCCCCTCGGGCAGCATCTCGGCCACGCGGCCAAAGACCTGCGAGTCGGTAACGACAAGTTGGGGTGGCTCGGCAAGCGAGGCGAGTGTGTGGGCCAGTTCGTCCGTCTGGCAGCACAAAGCCACACAACCCCTATCGAGCAGTTCACGCAGGGTCTGCACCTGTGGCAAAATAATCCTACCCGCAGGGGCTTGTTCATCCTGTGGCATCACAAGCACAACCCTATCGCCGCGCCTCACAAGGTCGCCCAAAATGGTGCGCTCGGCGGCCACGTCCCTAATCTTGACTCCCGCCTCGGTCAGTGCCTCAATCAAGGCCTCCACTCCCTCACCACTTGCGGCACTCACAAGCAGGGGTGTGCGCCCAAGTTGGTCGCTGATAGTGCGGGCCGTATTTTCGGCCGACACGAGCATATCGCTCTTGCCCAGCACCAACACCACGGGCACATTGCGCTCGGCAAACATATCCACCCACTCCTTCTCCAGCGAGTAGTCGGTCTGCGCACCGCACACCACCACGGCCACATCGCTCCTCTCGGCAGCCCTGCGGGCCTGCTCCCTGCGTGCATCGCCCAGCGTACTGCGGTCGTCGAAGCCTGCCGTGTCAATGAGGGCACAGGCTCCCACTCCCCTAATTTCCATACTCTTCACCACGGGGTCGGTAGTGGTGCCTGCCACATCGCTCACAATGACCACCGTTTGGCAACTGATGGCGTTGATGAGCGAGGACTTGCCCGCATTGCAGCGGCCAAAAAAGCCTATGTGCAGGCGCAAAGCGCGTGGGGTATCGTTCATAGTCGTGTGGTTATTTGGTTTGTGTGTGTTACTATTGGTCTAAAATCTGAAATCTCTCTCGCCACCTTCAATCTTCACAAGGTTCTCCTCGGCAATGCGCCTAACCTTTGGGTGGGGCACGTGGCCGAGTTCATCGGCAATAACCTTCAAGCCCACCCTCAATGTTTCGGGCGAGGCGTAGTCCACGAGGTACTCCTTCAGAGTCATCAGCGCATTGGGCTGGCAGCAGTTAGCGATTTGTCCGTTCTTCACCAGAGTCATAAACCTATCGCCCGTGCGTCCCTCGCGGTAGCAGGCGGTGCAGAAGCTCGGCACATAGCCCAACTCCAACAGCCACCTTACAATCTCATCCAGCGTGCGTGTGTCGCTCACGTCGAATTGGGCCGTAGAGTGTGCATCCTCCATCTCGCCCTCGGCATAGCCGCCAACACCTGTGCAGGAGCCACCACTAATCTGCGACACGCCCAATTCCAGTGCCCTCTCACGGGAAGCCCTACTCTCCCTGGTGGAGATAATCATACCCGTGTAGGGCACCGCAAGGCGCAACACAGCCACAATCTTGTGGAACACCTCATCGGGCACAGCGTCCTTGTAGTCGGCCACATCCACCCCATCGGCAGGGCAAATGCGTGGCACGCTGATGGTGTGGGGACCAACGCCACAGGCAGCCTCCAAGTGTTCGGCGTGCATCACAAGGCCCACAAAGTCGTAGCGGTAGCCCTCCAAGCCAAACAACACTCCAATGCCAACATCGTCGATACCACCCTCCATAGCCCTATCCATAGCCTCCGTGTGCCAAGCATAGTTACTCTTGGGGCCCCTCGGGTGGAGGCGTTCATAGCGGGCCTTGTGGTAGGTCTCCTGAAATAGTATATAGGTGCCTATGCCTGCGTCCTTAAGGCGGCGGTAGTTCTCCACGGTGGTTGCGGCAATGTTCACATTCACACGGCGAATGGCTCCGTTGCGGTGGTGTATGGAGTAGATGGTACGGATACTCTCCAGCACATACTCTATGGGGTTGTGCACGGGGTCCTCGCCCAACTCCAAAGCCAACCTCTTGTGGCCCATATCCTGAAGTGCCACCACCTCACGCTCAATCTCCTGTTGGGAGAGTCGGCGGCGAGGGATGGTCTTGTTGGCGATGTGGTAGGGGCAGTAGGTGCAACTATTGACGCAGTAGTTCGACAAGTAGAGCGGTGCGAACATTACGATGCGCCTACCATAGAAGCGCTCCTTCACCTCCTTTGCGAGTGCGTAGATGCGCCCGTTAAGGTCCTCCTGCTCACACTCCAGCAGCACGGCCGCCTCCCTGTGGGTGAGTCCGCCACACTCGGCCGCCTTTGCAATCAGGCACTCAATCAGCGGGCGGTTGTTTCGGTTGGCAGCGGCATACTCCATCGTGGCCACAATCTCCTCGTGGTCAATAAATTCCTCTGCCTTATGTGATTTTGCGTTGTACATTTTTCTTTATCGTATTGGTCCGGGAAAGGTCCTATTTTCCCCAATATATTTCATAACCAATGGTTTGCAAGTCGGCCCGAAGTCGGTCTATCCCCTCGGCAGCCTCGCTACCACTGTTCTTCTTGTTGTCATAGATAGCATAGCGACTCCTATACCTCTGTGGGGTTACGTTGGGCATAACCACGTTGGCTCCCGCCAGCACACCCCTCAAGGTGCCATTTTCGCCATCGGCCGAAGCAAGTGCCGTGGTGGCCGGAATCATCGCTTCGGGTAACATCAGTCGCACAAGGGCAACCACAAGCAGCGTGCGCTCCACGCTACCCCTCGGCCACTGCCCAAGCGGCGTATCGCTCTGGGGCATAAACGGGCCTATGCCAACCATCTCAGGCCGCAGTTTGTGCAGGTAGCGCAGGTCGGCCACCAAATCTTCGGCCCTCTGCCACGGGCTCCCTACCATCATACCGGCACCCACCTGGTAGCCCAACTCCTTGAGCCAGCCGAGGCACTCCCTACGGTGGTGGTAGTCCATACGCTCGGGGTGCAATCGGCGGTAGTGTTCCTCCGAGGCGGTTTCGTGGCGTAGCAGGTAGCGGTCGGCACCCGCCTTGCGCCATAGTTCGTAGACCTCTCTCGGTTGTTCGCCCAGCGACAAGGTTATGGCCGCATCCGAAAACTCCTCTTTGAGCGTCCTCACAATGCGCTCCACCACCTTATCCCTGCCGTGCACCTGTCCGCCCTGCAACACAAAGGTACGCAGGCCCAAGCGGTAGGCCTCTCGGCACGCTCCCACAATCTCCGCCTCGCTCATTTCGTAGCGGTCGAGCGCACCGTTTTCGGCACGAAGGCCACAATAGAAGCAGCCGCCCTCGCACCTTGACCACACCTCCACGAGTCCGCGCAGCCACACCTTGCGTCCGAACCTCTCTTCGCACACCCTGCGGGCCGCCTCACACACCCTCTCAACCTCCTCCTTGCGCCCCCTCTCAATGAGTTGCACAAGGCTCTCTTCGGATGGCAACATTCCCTCCTGCAAGGCGTTGATTATGTGGTCTATATATATCATTAGTTAAACTCTCACTTGGGGTCTACACAAAGAACATCACAATGCCCACAGCAGCCACTGCAACACCGGCCCACTGCACTGCCGAAAGTCGCTCCCTGAAAGCCACCGTTCCCAGCACAGCCACAAGGGCCACAATGGAGGTGTGGTAGAGTGGGAAAAAGAGCGATGCAGGCACCTCGGGCAAGCCTCGCAGCATCCCCCACGTGACAAAAAAGTTGGCCACACCGAGGGCCACACCTCCGAGCGCACTCTTCGGCTCCACCCTCAATCTTCCGCCATCCCTAATCAGCAGTGCGCCAAAGCCAAACAGCGCAGCAAAGGCAAATATCACCGCACTGAACATTGCCGACTCCTGCGGTGCAATGAGAGTGGTTTGGGCCACCTTCAGTCCAAAGTTGTTCACCCCAAACAGCACCCACACCCCAAGCGGGTAGAGCACCATTGCCACTGCGCCTCGCCCTCGTCTTGCTGTTCGCTCCTCCTTGCTCTCCTTATTTGTGGGTGCAAACATCAGCACCAACGCAAGCAGTATGGTGGCAATCGCTCCCCAGCGGGGCACATCGCCCTCCGGAAAGAGCAGGTAGCTACACACCACCGGTAGCACCAGCGACACCCTCGATGCAACAGTCGTGAGCGTAACCCCACAGCGCACCGTGGAGCGAGCCATCATCACAAAGGCACCCACGAAAGTCGCACCCAGCACAACAGCCGCCACCCACGGGGCAAGCCCCACAGGCAGCACGCTCCCACTCTCCGACATTCCCACAATCAATCCCAAGCCCAAAGCGGTTAGGTAATTGAAAGCAATCGCTTGCAAAGAGTCCAACCCTTTGCAAGCGAATAACTTAAAGAATACCGAATAGAGCGTTCCGCAAACTATTGCAACGGCAAGGTATAGCATCTACGACGTTTGTGGTTGCGATGTTCAAAGGCCTTCCATTGGCTCTGAACCTCAATGTTGGTTTCCAACTCGGGGCCGGTCTCCGCAACCTTCATTCCGTTCTTGATAGCTCCGGCGAGGCCCTCCCTCAGCAAAATGGCATTCACACCCTTGTTCTGATACTCGGGTTTCACACCAATACTATAGAAATCAAGAGTCTTGCTCTTCTTCAAATCCCTGAAGATGCGGAAGATACCGCAGGGGAAGAGTTTACCTTTCGACTCCCTCACGGCCTTACTGATAGAAGGAGCCATAAAGCTGTAGCCGATAATCTTACCCTCCTTGTTCTGCACAACCGACACGTAGTCGGGGTTGCCAACCAGCATAATCAGTTTTGAGAAGTCAATCAGCTGTTTGTCGCTGAGCCACACCACACCAAAGAGTTTGGCAAATGCCTCGTTGAGAATTTGCAGGGCCTCGGTAATATAGGGCTTGATGTCGGTAATCTTCTTGAAGCGAAGCACCTTGTAGCCATACCTCTCAATGGCCATATCGGCCACCCTGTCGAGCCTCTCGTTCATCTTCTCGGGAATGGTAATCTGGAACTCAACCCAGTCTACCTTCTTGGTCAGACCAAGGCGCTCAAAGTGGGTTACGTAGTAGGGGTAGTTGTAGGGGGTTACATACATATCCTCCTCCTCAAAACCCTCAATCACAAGGCCTTGCTTGTCGAGGTCGGAGAAGCCGATGGGGCCGATAATCTCGTTCATACCGCACTCCTTGGCATACTCCACCACCTTTGCAAACAGAGCATCCACAACCTCGGCATCGTCCACAAAGTCGAACCTCGTGAAGCGCATCTGCTTGACGTCCATCTTATCGTTGTAGGCCTTGTTGAGCACACCTGCCGCACGACCAACAACCTTACCATCCCTCAGCGCAATCCACATCTTGCACTCGGCATAGGCAAAGGCACCGTTCTGCTTGGGGTCAAACTCGCTATCCTCGTCCATATAGAGTGCCGGCACAAAGTAGGGGCAATCCTTATAGAGCCAAATTGGGAATTTGATAAATCTCTTCTTATCCCTTTTGTTTTTTACTTCCCTTATTTCCAACATAAGTTCACGTGTGTTTTGGTTAATATTTTCTTGTGTTTCTCCCTTTTTTCTCTCTCAATCATCGTCAGCCCGCAGCCTATCGGCCAATGAGCGACTTGATGTTCTCAATCAGCATTGTAACAGCCACCGAATTGAAGCCTCCCTCGGGAATAATCACGTCGGCGTACTTCTTCGAGGGCTCCACAAACTCCTCGTGCATAGGCTTCACGGTGGTGGTGTACTGGGTGATGACCGACTCCATCGAGCGGCCCCTCTCCCTTACATCACGCAATATCCTGCGAGCCAAGCGCACATCGGCATCGGTGTCCACAAAGACC
>JAFVSY010000095.1 GCA_017503465.1 Tidjanibacter sp.
AAAATGGAAAATTGAAAATGGAAAATTAGGGTGTGCCTGCGGCACGGGTATTAAAAAAACAGACGTTAGACGTTAGACGTTAAAAAACGCAAAGTGCGGTGCAAATGCAAGGGCATCAGAATGATGCTTTCCCCATTTTGGTCGGGGTGCTATCTGACGTTTGATAGCGGTAAAAAACGCAAAGTGCGAGGCAAATGCAAGGAATACAAGAAAACCCCCACCGAAGTTTGCTTATCGCAAATGAGCGGCCACAGGCCGTTTTGTGTTTTTTTGGTCGGGTGCTATCTGACGTTTGATAGCGGTAAAAAACGCAAAGTGCGGAGGGAATTTTGCACCAAGCAAAAAGGCGAGTCCGCAGTTTGCTTATCGCAAATGAGGAACTCGCCTATTGAAGTGCGGTGTGAAATTCACCCGCAATGTGCGTTTTTTTAGAAGCCTTTGCCGATTGCAACAAAATCCTCCGCCTTCAGAGCAGCGCCACCAATCAGGCCACCATCAACATTCTCCTTGGCGAAAATCTCCTGTGCATTGCTGGGCTTGCACGAACCACCATACAGAATGGGAGTCGAAGCAGCAGCCTCGCCAAACTTCTCGGCCAACACGGTGCGAATGTAGGCGTGAATCTCCTCGGCCTGCTCGGCAGTGGCGGTCTTGCCGGTGCCAATGGCCCACACGGGCTCGTAGGCAATCACGAGGTCGGCAAACTGCTCCTCGGTGAGGTTGAACACATCCTCCTCAATCTGTGCCTTCACAACCTCAAAGTGGCGCTCGGCCTCACGCTCCTCCAAGCGCTCGCCAACGCAGTAGATGGGCTTCAGACCATTGGCATAGGCCTGTGCCATCTTCTTGTTGAGGGTCTCGCTTGTCTCGCCATAGTACTCCCTGCGCTCGCTGTGGCCCAAGATAACGTACTCCACGCCCAGCGAAGCAATCATCGCTGCGCTAACCTCACCGGTGTAGGCACCCTTTGCCTCGGCGGCACAGTTCTGTGCGCCCACGGCCACACGGCTACCCTTGGCGGCCTCGGCCACCTGCGAGAGGTGGGTGAAAGGAGGGCAAACGATGAAGTTCACGCACTCACATACCTCGGCACTCTGTGCCATAACATTCTTAACCAACTCTAAACCTTCTGCGGGGGTGGTGTTCATCTTCCAGTTGCCCGCTACAATTTTCTTACGCATAAAAAAAGTCTACCGTCTACCGTCCACCGTCTACCGTCAATAGTCTTATGGAGATAGACAAATTAAAGTTTATAAAAATACAGTTTAATCTATTATCTATTATTTTGTTTTACCGTCTGTTAAGTATGTTATCAAGCTATGAATGTTTGCGGCTATACGTTCACAATCATTGCGGATAACTGCGACCTTCGAATTGTCAACTTGGAATAAATCTACCATTAAATATAGCATACTCCTAACCTCGCCACAACTACCATTAGCAATGTGTAGGAACTTTACGAAATTGGCATCTGAGCCCGATACGGAGCCTTCTGCGATGTTATTCATCACCGAAATTGCTGCTCGTCTGATTTGGTCATTAAAGGACCAATCTTTGATGGTGTCTGTAAGAAAATAAACATCTTTAACCATCTTATGAGCATCTTGCCACACTCGCAAATCCTCAAATCTTTTCATAACTAATAATTTGTCGGTTGACGGTCGACGGTCGACGGTTGACGATGTTAAGCGTTGGCTTCCACCCAACGCTTAACGTCCTCCATTGTGGGGTTTTTGAGGCCAAGTTTGTTCTTCTTGTTGAAGCCACAGAGGTCGTTGAAGAGTTTGCCGGCGGAGAGTTTCTGCAACATCTCAACCTTCACAAAGCTCATCTTCTGCAACACCGATATCCACTCGGCAGGGATACCCTTCTCAATGTACTTCTCATCGGAGTCCTTCTGGCTACCCTTCTCGGGCTTCATCTGCGGGAAGAGGAGCACATCTTGGATGGTCTGCTGACCGGTCATAAACATTGTGAGGCGGTCGATGCCGATACCCATACCCGAGCAGGTGGGCATACCATACTCCAATGCCCTCACGAAGTCCATATCAATGAACATAGCCTCGTCATCGCCCTTTTCGCTCAGGCGCAACTGCTCCTGGAAACGCTCATACTGGTCGATGGGGTCGTTGAGCTCCGAGTAGGCGTTGCAGAGCTCCTTACCATTCACGAAGAGTTCAAAACGCTCGGTGAGGTCGGGGTTGCTACGGTGGCGTTTGCACAGGGGCGACATCTCGATGGGATAGTCGGTGATGAAGGTGGGCTGAATGAGGTGCTCCTCGCAGTAGGTGCCGAAGATGGCGTCAATCAGCTTGCCCTTACCCATTGTGCTGTCAATCTCCACATTGAGCCTCTGGCAAGCCTCCCTGAGCTGCTCCTCGCTCTGACCGGTGATGTCGTAGCCGGTTTTCTCCCTGATGGCATCGGTCATAGAGAGGCGGCGGAAGGGGGCCTTGAAACTGATGGTATTACCTGCGATATTCACCTCGTTGGTGCCATTCACGGCCACACACACCTTCTCCAGCATCTGCTCGGTGAACTCCATCATCCAGAAGTAGTCCTTGTAGGGGACGTAGATTTCCATACAGGTAAACTCGGGGTTGTGGGTGCGGTCCATACCCTCGTTGCGGAAGTTGCGCGAGAACTCATAGACACCATTGAAGCCACCCACGATGAGCCTCTTGAGGTAGAGCTCGTTGGCGATGCGGAGGTAGAGGTCGGTGTCGAGCGAGTTGTGGTGTGTGATGAAGGGCCTTGCGGCTGCGCCACCGGGGATGGGCTGCAACACGGGAGTGTCCACCTCCAAGCAACCTGCCTCGTTGAAGAAGGTCCTCATAGTGTTCATAATCTTGGCCCTCTTGACGAAAACCTCCTTCACGTGGGGATTCACAATGAGGTCCACATACCTCTGCCTGTACCTCTGCTCGGGGTCGGTGAAGGCGTCAAAGACCTGACCGTCTTTTTCCTTGACGATGGGCAGCGGACGGATGCTCTTGGAGAGGATGGTGAACTCCTTGCAGTGTATGGAGAGTTCGCCCGTTTGTGTGATGAAAGCGAAGCCACGCACACCGATGATGTCGCCAATGTCGAGAAGTTTTTTGAACACGGTGTTGTAGAGGGTGGTGTCGCCCTCGGGGCAGACCTCATCACGGCGGATGTAGACCTGAATACGACCTGTGTGGTCTTGGAGTTCAAAGAAGGATGCGCTACCCATAATTCGGCGGCTCATCATACGTCCTGCGATGGTAACCTCGGCGAAGTTGCCCACCTCGGGGTTAAATTCGGCAGCGATTTGTGCTGCTGTTGCGTTCACGTGGTACTGCGCTGCGGGATAGGGGTCGATACCGAGGTCCCTCAATGCCTGCAACGAGGCCCTGCGCTGAATCTCCTGCTCGGAGAGATTAAGGTTTGTACTCATAGTTGTATACCTATTATTTATATATTATATTCCACTTTAGCCCACAAAGATACCGATTAAAATTGAGAATTGAAAATTGACAAAACAAAGTTTGTCAATAAAAAAAGCGAGGCGCAAAATGCGCCTCGCTTGCTTTTTGTGAGCCTTGTGGTGCGGAGGACCGCCAAGGGCCCTCCAACAGCCACAAAGTTTACTCAACTTGATTACTACTCTTCACCATAGATAGATACCCAAACAGGAGTTCTAACGGTCTCATACCAGTTACCCTCTGCATCCTGCCAAGTAATATAAACCTGATAGCTGCTGGTACCGGACAAGGTAGCAGTAAATGCATACTCACTAGAGATTTCGTAGGCTGTCGAGTTACTGGGTTTTATCTGATTGTTTGTAGGCAGTGTACTCTTAACTGCGTAGCCAATCATATTATCAATCCACTTGTGGGGCTCCACCTCGCCAAAGTTATAACCATTGCAAATCTGGAAGATGGCCTTTGTAGCACCTGCGGGAGGAGTAACCGTGATAGGCATAGTCAACTCTTCGGGTTGTTTCTTCTGCTCTTCGGTCATCTCACTAGGAAGGGTCATACCATCGGCCTTAAATGCACGCTCTACAAACTGTTTAGCCTCTTCTCTGGTCATTTCTTCTCCAGTCACATAACCGGCCATTGCCATTTCTACATATTCTTCATACGTTGCCAATGCAGCCTCATATGCAGTTACGGTAACAGTGTGTTCACCTGCGACAACCGTAGGTTTGGCAGCAGCGGTATACTTCTCATTGTCCTTGAAGATAATGCTCAAAACCTCCACAGTGGAGAAGTGTTTGTAGCAAGGCTCAGTAACCTTTCCATCCTTATCAACTCCGATAAGTACAAGGAGGTATTCGTAACCATAGGCCAAACCAACAGAAGTATTGCCACCGCCGGCACCTTTCATATAACCCTTAGGCTCATAATTACCGTCTGCATTAGTAGGCATTGTAGACATATCAACAAGTCCATACAGATTTTCGTTGAACACACTCATAACCTTTGAATCAACTTCTTTCTGAACGAGGACTTCAGACACGTTGCTCTTAAGGGAGAAATAAACCTTATCAATCTCACCACCGGTAGTTGTGTAGTTGAAGGAGTAGCTTGCTACATCATATTTCATAGTACGCGAGATGGGCAAGTTCCAGTTTGTAATCTCAATCTTGACAGGGCTATATTCCATACTCTTCGAGGAGAACTCCTTAACTACACGGGGACCCATTTTGCCCTCTTTATCAATGCTGAATGCTACGACAGCAACAGTGGTAGCAGGCTCCAAACCTGTGATTTTGTGAACAAACTCATCCTCACCGAGAGTAACGGTGTACTCCTCTCCCTTGGTAATCTCTGCAAAAAGGTCCTCGTCAGATGTGAAACTATCAACGGCTGCTTTTGAAGGAAGATGACCAACATAGGTCCTATAGGTGTCCTTAGCAGGAACTATAGGAGCAGCAATCTCGTTCAATTTATTGGGAGTGTACTCACCAAAGGTTGCGGTAAGCATACCGCCAGTGGTGTAACCCTTGGTCTTGAATGTGAATATCTGAACCTCCTCCCAAACATAGTCGGCGTTGGTCTTCAAGCTCGAAAGAGGCAGAACATAAAGATTGAAGGTATTGTTAGCATCGGGCATAACACTCTCCGAGAGGGAGAACAACGAGCCATTGAAGTTGTTGCCCTCAATGGTCTTACCAAATGCCCCCCATCCCCTTGTCATACGAGAGAACATACTCTCTGCATCTTCAGCATACTTGGAGTTGTAGGCTGTTATCATAAAGCCATCGGCACCCTCAACGGTAACGTCAACAACGATGTCCTTGAAAGAGTTGCTCACAAGAGTAGCCTCTACATACTGAGGAACAAAACTTGTAGACATAATATCCTCCACGTATACCGAAGCATAACGGCTGGTCTTAACGAAACCAACAACAGTATAGGAGGTACCACGCTCAAGCTCGTAACCAAGAGTCTTGGCAAACTCTTTAAGATTAACAACAGTTTGGCCGGCCACATCGCAAACTGCCACCTCGTAGGGATACTGCTCATAGTCGTATGCTGACAAGAAAGCATCCAAGTCAGCATATTTGGAGGTGGGGTACATAGTGTAGTGGATGGGAGCAGGACCTAACACATACGAGTAGGTTGGTGTCAAGTTCTCGGTAATCATATTGTTCACAATAACAAGCTCGCTACCTGCCTGAACATTGAAAGAGATACCACCTTCAGCAGAAGCCTTCACGTTCAAGGAAGCAACCATAGCCTTACCCTCTTTCGAGATGGCAAGCACCTTGATAACACCGGCCTGAGCGCCAGCCTCAGCGCCCTCGCTCAAAGGCATAACACCAATATCGTCATCCTCTTCACCCTGCTCAACTGCTGCGGGAGCAGTAACAGACAATGTGACGCCGTCAACCTCAACAGTCCAACCAGTAGGAACAACCAAAGGAACAATCTCAACAATGCCATCCAAGGTCATCGAAACCTTCTCGGTCTCGCCAACACCAACAAAAACAGTACTTGCGTTCACGTTGAATGCAACCTGCTCATAGAGAGCGAACTTCAGCACCTCGCCGTTCTGCAAGGTCAGGCAAGCGTGGTTCTCCTTCACGTCAATTGCAGCAAACAGGCTGGGAGCCTGAGTTGCAACCCAGCTCTTGCCACCGTCTACCGAAACCTCGATGATGCCCTCAGCATTCACGCGCAGTTCGGGAGCATTGTGGAAAGCCACTTTGTTGCCATTTGCATCGGTAATGATGGTGGTAACATTACCATCAACCTTTGCCCAATACTGTACGCCATCCTCAGTAACAACGGTCAGACCGTTCTCTACATACTCAGGATAGAGAGTCAGGGTCTTGCCATCAGCCAAGGTGAACTTCCAAGCGCCGTCCTCCTGAACCTCTGCCAAGGCAACCTTCTCGTCAATCAAAGCACGCAAAGCGGCAACCTCGTTGTCCAAACGCTCCTCCAGATTGGTAACGCGCTCGGCAAGGTCTGCAACCTGCTGCTTCAGCTCGGTGTCATCGTATGCTTCAGCACACGAAACAGCGGCAACGCCAACAACGGCAACAAGTGCCATTGCTTTCAGATTTTTGAAAAATCTTTTCATACGTTTAAGAAAAATTAGTTAATAAAAAAATGTAATTGTTTGAGTTTATTTCAGTTTGTAAAATTAGGTTTCCAAACATCTCTGTCGGCAGTGCAAAAAATGCAAACTCCACACAGCGCATAAAGGTATTGCTTTTTTTTGGTTTTACCAAATCACGTCCATTTTTTCGCAAAAAATACCTTATTTTCCCACTCGGTTGTCTTTATTTTCGCACATCCAATGGGGTAAAATAAAACACAAGAGCGGGCCGATTGGGGCAACCGGCCCGACTAAAGTCCCTAAAGCCCTCCGAGCCCTCCGAGCCCTCAGAGCCCTCAGAGCCCCTATGCCACCGAGAACGAGAAAACGCTCGCTTTAGAAGGAAGAGGTGATGGTGAGGTTGCCACCCGTGTAGGCGGGCATTGTGCGGCACACACCACCGGAGCAAACAAGACCCGCACGGTTGCGACCATAGCCAAGGGCTATGCGGGTGCGAGAAGCCGTATAGCTCACACCAAAATTGTAGTAGTGTACGCGCTCGGCACCGTGGTTGAACGTGTCGCCCGCATAGAGGCTCCAGCGAGGCGCCCAGTTAATCTCAAAAAGGGCCGCCATCCAGTCGTAGCCGTTCATATCGTCCTGCGAGTAGAGGTACTGCAACTCCAGTCGGGTGGAGAGTTTGGGGGTGTACTTATAGAGCATATCGGCCACAAAAATGTGAGCCGTAGCCGACACGTCATTCATTCCGTGGTTAATGTTACGCTGTTGCATCGCATAGAGCGCCTTCAGCTTGAACTTGCGGGTGAAGAACTTCTCCATACCCACGTTCACATTGAGCCACAACCTATTGTCGGGCAATGCACTACCCTCCTCCTTGAGGTTGTAGTAGGTCGAGAGGTTGAAGTTCATCTTCATACCCCTCTTACCGCCCAGCAACGTGCCGCGGCGGAAGTGGTAGTAGACATCCAACTGACCGCCAATCTCGCCACTGCTATACAAGCCGTAGTAGTCGTTAATGTAGTAGCACTCAGGAATATAGGGGTTGATATTGGTCAGCGTATAGGAATACTGCGCACACAGGGCAGGAACGTAGTTAAGGTAGTTGTTGGTGATGTTTTCATCGCCACGCACCACATCCGTGTAGTCAATCAGCGACTCCATCCACTCCAACCTACGCACCGAGAGATTCACACCCAAGCCGCCACCACTATAACCGAGGTCCACAAGTTGCGCATTGGAGTTCTTCACAAAATATCCGTTCGGAGCAATGGAGGTCGCAAAGTAGTTGCGCCCCGCATCCACCCATTCGGCACGAGCCACAAAACCACCACTCTCCACATTCAGCCTACCGGAGTAGCCCACATTCAGTTGCGACACATCCACACCAGCAGCCACCGCCTTTGGTTCAACAGCACCACGGCGGCCCAACACCGAGCCCTCAACCGCTACCGTTGCACTCTCCCAGCCCAGCAGGTTTGAGAGCGACAGCGACACATCCGCACCGCCAATCAGAGTCTTTGACCACTCGTTGTAGACAACGTGTCGGTCAGCCGCAGCACGCTCCGCAGTCATCGGCAAGCGGGGCAGACCACCCAGCACCTTCACATCCACAATACCTCCCAGAGAGTAGGTCAGCCTACCGCCCAACACCGCCGTGTTGTAGCCCAAGGCCCTATCCTCATAGCTGCGGAACAAGAGACCACTACCAAATTGGTCGTAGAATGTTCCCGCCGTAAGGCCCAATGAGCGACTGCGCCAATCGACATAGAAATTGGCCAACTTTGCACCGTGGAGGTTGGTGGGAAAACCCACCAAAGCGGGTGCGTAGGCCTCCGCCTGAAGGCCCGCCGAAAGGGCACCGCGATAGTAGTCCACCTTGAGGTAGTTGTTGGAGCCAATGCCACCCTCCGGCACCGTTACGGGTATCCGATTATCGTTCACATAGCCAATGGAGTTACTCTCCAGACTACCAGTTACATAACCCTTGTTACCTTGGCCACACAAGGCCGAACAGCAGGCAAGCGAGAGCACCAACGCGAGAGCGATTTTTGTGTATTGTTTCATCTGACAAGATTGGTTGGTAGTGTAATGAAAAACGTCGGGCACCCATCATTCAAGCCCCCGAACTATCTCTGCTATCGAAAACGCATTGCCATCCGCAACTGCGAATGGCAACACATTTCGGGACCTTTTCCCCTATTTGAGCGATTTGATTACGTTGAAGAGTTCATCCTCGCCACCTGCCTGATAGGCGGTGTGGGAGTAGACAATCTTGCCCGTCTTATCCACCACAAAAACGTGAGGCAACACGGGAGCGTTCATTGCACGCTGGAAGTCCTGATTTTTGTCATAGAGCAGGGTGAAGTCGCCCCAGCCGTTGCCCTCGGCCAGCGCACGAGCCTTGGCGGAGTTCTTCGCATCGTCCACCGACACGGCCACAACCCGAAAATCGGCCTCCTCCAACCAGTCGGGATACTTCTCGCTGATGGCGTTGAGTTCGAGAATGCAGTTGCTGCACGAGACGGCCCAGAAGGAGAGAATCATCGGAGTCTCGCCATCCACCAGAGTGGAGGTCTTAATGCTCTTACCCCTGCTGTTTTCCACCTTTACGGAGGGTATTTGGGCCATCACAACGCCCGCCCCAAGCACAGCCAAAACGGCCAACGCAAACTTTTTCATCTTACAAATTTGAAGTTTTTAGTTACCTATATATTTGCTTACCCGCCACGTCTGCCCTAATTTACTAATTATCACACAACTGTGCGTGCAAACACATCTTTCGGTGTAGCAAATATACGTCATTTTTTCAATCCTGCAAACATTTTACCTTTTATTATATGAGCCAAGTGGAGTCGTTCCTATTGCAATCCGAAACTAAACTGCACAATGGGTGGAAAATATGAAACAAAAAAGCGGAAAAAATGGACAATATCTTATTATTCGGCGGGCAGATTGAAAGGTTACAAATTTTATTTGTATATTGTGCCCGATTTTGGTGAATTGCAACCGCAAAGAAAACAACAAAATATTTTAACTTTTACATTTCAAACAAACAATGAAAAGATTTTTCAAACTCGCACTTTGGAGCGTGGCAGTAGCCATCTTCGGGCTTGCAGCCTGCACCGAAGACCCCAACAACGGTGGCGGTGGTGGCGACGACATCATCAAGAACCCCATTGAGGATGCTACTTTAAGCGTGAAAATCAACTCCGTGAGTATCAATGGCGCAAAGGGTGCCATTGTAACCGAAATCCTCAACGAGGTTGCCTACGTGGTTGAGCCCACCGCAGAGGCAAAAGAGTACACCGCCGAGGAGCTCTTCGAGCAGGGCACCATCATCGAGGTGCAGCAGGAGGACGGCACCGGTGCTGTGCGTCTGAACATTGAGGAGCTCGCCGACAACACCGAGTACACCCTGCAAATGGCAGGTCGCCTCGTGCAGGAGCCCGAAGAGGAGGGTGGCGCAGAGCAGACCTACACCTTTGAAACCGTGGTAAAAGCAACATTCACCACCTCCATCCGCCCCGTGATGAAGGCTGAAATCATTGAGGGCAGCCAGACTGCCAACTCCGCAAAACTCAAAGTTACAACCGCCAACATCTCCCGCTTCGGTTACAAGGTGTTCACCGCCGAAGAGGTCGCAGCAGAGAGTTTTGTGGCTCCCAGCCCCGCCATCATCTTCGCCGAGGGTACACTTCTGAGCGACATCGCAATGGGCGACACCGAACTCCACATCACACACTTGGCTGCCAACACCGAGTATGTGGTCTACATCGCTGGTGAGTTGGCCGAAACGGAGAACTTCTATGAGGAGGTACTCAAAGTGGAGGGTATCAAAACCACCGACTTTGCCGAGAACATCAGGGTGTATGACATAACCTACAACACATTCAATGTAGACGTTAAAGCCCCCGCAACTCTCGGCAACCACGTCATCAAGTGGGCCACTTGCGACCTCTACACCTACAACACCAACATCATCTATGGCAGCCTTGGTGGCCGTCCCACTTCTATGGCCGAGGCTATGAACCTCAATGATGAAGCCTTCGGCAACTACTTCAACAAGTCTACCACCCTCACATTCAGCGAGGAGAACTCCTACAAAGAGTATAATGGCGACATAGTGACATACTATATGAGCCTCGTGCCCGGTCAGCCACAGGTGGTTATGCTTGGTGAGTTCCGCTGGGGCGAGTCGCTCTTTGGATGGGGCTATGGATACTACACACCCCTCTTCGACTCCAAATACTACGTTACCGAGTTGGACCTCGCTCGCACGGAAGAGGATATGCTTAACATCGCTCGCAATCAGGGTAAATATTGGGACGAGGGCGCATTCTTCCACAAACTCGATGTACAACTCCAAAAGCCCGAGTTGCTGACCAAGAAGATTGATGTGAATATCGAAACCCGCCCCGATGGAGCGGCCATCTCCATCACCCCCGAGGAGGGTATTGACAACTTCATCGTCTACATTGAAAACCAAGAGATGCACAATGTGCTTGTGAATATGCTCGATGGCGAGGAGGGTTACAACAAACACATTCAGTGGTGGATTACCAGTTACACCGCAATGCTTGAGGGTGCAACTCCCTTCACAAGGAAGAAAAACTATCCGGAAGGCACTGTACGTTTGGAATTGGATGACTTCTTCTATGAGCACGCCATCACTCGTGAGGACATCTATCGCATACATATCGTAGGCCTTGACGATGACGACCAAAGCGATGGTTTTATGGACGGCCACATCCAGAACTACGCTTCCTATGAATTCCAACTCAAAGAGGCCACTGAGCCCGAGCCCACATTTGAGCTCACCTTTGTGCCCGAGCAGAGCACCGCAACCAAGGCTGTGTTCAACCTGCGTTGTACCTCCACCGCCACCTCAAAGGCCAAAAAGGCATACTATGTGGCCAACAGCGAAAGGGCTTGGCATCAGATAACCGGTTCGTGTCAAGCGCTGCTTGACTCCTATGGCGCACCGCTTGAGGGTACCGATATTGATGCCATCAACAGCCCTGAGGGCCTGAACATCCCCATCCCCACATTCCCCAACGAGCGCATCTACATAGCTGCCAAAATTAGCAATGTAGATGGTACTCGCGTCTACTCCAGCGAGCCCGTCATCTCCGACATCGCTATGCAGAACCCCAGCAGCCTTGACATCTCCGCACTCAACGCATTGGCCGGCGATTGGACTGCAACCGCAACCATCGGCTACGATGAGAAGCAGACTGACGAGTCGGGCAACTTCATTCAAGACACCGATGGCAACTACGTCACCAACTGGAAAGAGGAGCAGGTGCAGTGCAAGATTACCATCGGTGGCAACCAGACCTATCCTGAGACTCTGCCCGAGGATGTAATCAAAATCTTTGAGGATGCCAAGGTAAGCCGCGAGAATGCTCTTGCCTATTTTGAGGAGTTCAAAGTTGCCGTTGATGCCTACAATCAGAACTTGCGCAACAACAACCAGATTATCTGTAAGGGTTGGGGCTTTGACACCACGGGCTACATTCAGAGCACCTATGCCGATGCCTACGAACTCTTCTCCTCGGCCGACTATGGTGGAGCCTACACTCTTGCACCCATCTTCGACTTCGGTCCGAAGTGGAGTATCCAGACCGATGGTACCAACTTTTGGGTGCCCTTCAACACCAACACCTACTTCCCCCTCTCTTCGCACACCTCCACCAAGACTGTCTTCGGCAATATTTGGAATGAGTACCACCTGATTGGCAACAGCGGTAAGAGCACAAGGGCCTATGGCGACATTGACGAGAGTTTCAAGTGGTTTGAGACAGGCTACTATGCCGATGGTCGCTTCCCCGTGGAGATTTCCAACGGCGGCAACACCCTCACCATCAAGCCCGTAGACATTGAGGTTATCTCCTACAAACTCAGCGATGATGGTTTGTCTTACATTGAGAGTGGTCGCGAGGTGCAAACCTTCTACCCCTGCGCCGGACATAATCAGGACAACAGTGGTTCGTTCTACTTCGCAAGCCGCATCGTTTCGGACATTGTGCTGACTCGTGGCTACACCGAGCCCGCTACTCCTGCTGTGGCCAAGGCCGCTGCGATGAAGAACGCCAGAAAGCGTGTGGTTAGGGAGGTAGAGTCGCACCAAGAGATTAGGACCGTTGATGTTCCAAGGGCTCGCACCTCCTTCGAGGGCGAGGGTGTGAAGACCTACGAATATCCCGTAATCGGTGTGGAGGAGTTCCACAGGAGGAACATCAAGTACCTCAACAGCCTCCGTGGCAACAAATAGTTCCCACAGAGAAATGACTCGCTCTCCGAGGGAGAGAACTCACAAACAACCGAAAGAAAACCGAGCAGAAAAAGATAGAAAACAGACGCTTATGAAACTGACAAAGATATTTGCTGTTGTGGTGGCCGCATTGGTGGCCCTGACCGCTTGCCGTGGCACCGAGGAGGAGCAATTCCAGGGCGATGGCACGGGCTTCAAAGTAACCGCATCGGCAGGTGTTATCTATGCAGACGGAACCGACAAGGTGGTCTTTACGGCCACCTTCGACGGCTTCGCCCTTGCAGCCGATGCCATCACCGCCTACAACAAGAGGATGGTAACATTATGCCCCTTGAGGAGCTCACCTTCACCACCACCGTGGCAGGTGCCTACACCTTCTACTTCACCTACGACAAGGCGGGCCAAACCCACACCTCGGAGGATGTGGAGGTGATTGCTGTGGAGAAAGCCAAGTTGGATTTCGCAGACAACGATGAGCAGGGCCTCACCATCACCGCTTCGCACTCGCTCTTCCAAGTGGGTGTGGATGAGGTTTACCTCATTGTGCGTAAGGACGGCAAAGTGATGGACGCCATCACCGATGAGGAGGTTACCTTCTACGACTACTCCGACAACAAGGAGATTGCAATGACCACCAAGAAGGTTACGGACGACAACGGTGTGGAGATGTATATGTATCGCTACAACCCCAAAGAGGCTTGCGTCCGCACCATCTGGGCCGGCTACAAAACCCTCAACACCAAGAACAAACCGGTGAAACTGACCGCCGTGGATATTCCAATTCCTATGGCCGCCATCGACACCGACCCCGACAACACCTCCTTCAAACGCAGGTCGCTGCTCTTCCAACTCACCGGTACGGCTTGCCCCAACTGTCCGAGGCTTATTGAGGTTATCAAAAATCTGTGGGCCAACGAGAAATATGCCGACTCGTTTGTACACGTGGGTGTTCACACCTACAACAACACCGACCCGATGTACTACGCCGAGGCAGGTTTTGTGAACGCAATCCGTGGCGTGGACTCCTATCCCGCCTATGTGCTCGACCTCCTCTATAGTGGCGCACACGAAAACCAAACCTTCCGCAACGAACTCGATGCCGCACAGGCCGAGGGTACCAAGGCAGGTATTGCTGCCCGCATCCAGAGCGATGGCCTAACTGCATTGGCGAGGGTGAGCGTGAAGGCCTCCGTGGAGGGCGAATATTGCGTGGCTGCTATGCTCGTGGAGAGCAACATCACCGCCACCCAATCGGGCGACCTCAATGGCGAGCACAAAGTGCACGAAAATGCGCTCCGCCTTGCCGATGGTAAGAACAAGGGAGAGTACATTGGCCACTCGCTGGGCACCTTGAAAGCCGGCGAGGTTGGCGAATACCTCTTCAATATGCCCCTCAAGAGCAGGTGGGTGCAGCCCAACTGCCACGTGGTGTTCTACGTTACCACTCCCGATGCCAAGGGCACTTTCCGCGTAACCAACGCCATTGCTTCGGAGTCGCTCAACTGCACCGTTGAGTTTGACTACAAGTAGTAGGTTCCGACACCCCATACAGACACAACCATAGGGGCCGCCACAGTGGGCGGCCCTTGTTGTGGACTTTGTTGATTAAGAGAAACATACACTCCCCCTATGAATTTGAAGATTTCCGACCACTTCACAACACGCACCCTGCTGCGTTACACGCTGCCCACCATCGTGATGATGATTTTCACCTCGGTGTACAGCATCGTGGACGGGCTCTTTGTATCCAACTTCGTGGGCAAAACGCCCTTTGCGGCCATCAACTTCATCTACCCCGTCTTTATGGTCATCGGCTCGGTGGGCTTTATGATGGGCACGGGTGGGTGCGCTCTGGTGGCCAAAACCCTCGGCGAGGGCAATCAGGAGAAGGCCAATCGGATATTCTCGTTGGTGGTCTACGTCACCTTTGGTGTGGGCGTGGCGCTGAGCACCGTGGGCTTCCTGCTGGTGGAGCCCATCTCCCGCTGGCTCGGGGCCGAATGCGACCTGCTGGCCGACTGCGTGCGCTATGGTCGCATACTCTTTCCCGCATTGCCTATGTGGCTGTTGCAGACGATGTTCCAACCCTTTGTGGTGGCAGCCGAAAGGCCCACACTGGGGTTGCTGATTTCGGTGGGTGCAGGGGTGGCCAACATAGTGCTCGACTACCTCTTCATCATCCCCTTCGGTTGGGGCTTGGAGGGTGCGGCACTCGCCACCGCACTGAGCCAATGTGTGGGCGGTCTGGTGCCCCTTATCTTCTTCCTCTCACACAACGGCACCACACTCCGCATCGGCCCCACACGTTGGGACGGCAAAGCCCTTGCGCAGACCTGTCTGAATGGCTCCTCGGAGATGGCGACCAACATCTCGGCCTCCATCGTGGTGATGCTCTACAACGCACAACTTCTGCGCTACATTGGCGAGAACGGAGTGGCCGCCTTTGGAGTGGTGGGCTACGTTCAGTTCATCTTCATTGCCGTATTCCTCGGCTACTCCATCGGGTCGGCCCCAATCGTGAGTTACAACCACGGAGCACAACGCCACGGCGAATTACGTGGGGTTGTAAGGCGTAGTTTCCGACTGATGGTGGGATTTGGTGTGTTGCTCACCGCCCTTGCGGAATTGCTTGCAGAGCCCCTATCGCACCTCTTTGTGGGCTACGACCAAGAGCTCTTCGCTCTCACCACCCACGCACTGCAAATCTACTCGCTCTCGTTCCTCATCTGCGGGCTCAACATCTACACCTCGTCGCTCTTCACGGCACTCAACAACGGAGTGGTGTCGGCGGTGGTATCCTTCTCACGCACACTGATTTTCGAGTGTGGAGCGGTGCTGCTCATCCCTCGCTTGCTGGGTATCGACGGCATCTGGTGGTCGGTGTGTTTTGCGGAGGTTGCGGCCCTTGCTCTCTGCTCCATATTCCTCGTGCGCAACAAGGAGAAATACCACTATTAGAATCGAGGGCGTGTGCGCCGCCTTCAACAACGCTCCAGGCACCGACAAAACGCTCCTCTCCCCGTCAGTATAAATCACCCCCATCAGGAGTTCCTGACGGGGGTGATTTGTTTGTTAGGATTTAAATTCCGGACAGCCCCTGTTCTACATTCTCATCGAAGGCTGCCCACCGGCGGACATACCTACTTTTTCTGAGGTACAATGCAGACACTCAGCCTGCTGTCGGCTCCGTGCCACATATTCTCCACCGTAAAGTTCATTGTGTCGCCTTTAATCATAAGGTTCTGCTGCGACATCGGCGAGAGGGTAATCTCTCGCTGGCCCTCGGCTTTGAGCACAAAGGGGAGCGAAGAGTTGTTCACAAGCCTTATGAGTTTTTTGCCATCGGGCCTGTCGAGGATATCCTCGGCACTCACACAAGCCTCAAAGAGTGCTTTCAGGAGCGACTCCTCGCCTGCCATTGTACCAAACGAATAGGCTATGGTGCGGCGCTCAGCGAGTGCTTCACGCACACCCTCTTCCGTACACTCATTGGCCAAAATCATCGTAAAGTTGCGGATTTGTCCGTTGAGATAGAAGTCTGCCGTGGTGTTGTGGATGTCGGTGCTGGAAGCCATAAAGAACCCATATTTTTTGGCCCTATCAATGGCCTTGGGATAGAACTCGTTGGTGTTCATAATCTCGATGCCATCGATGAGTCCTTTCTCGTAGACCCTCTGCTCAAACTCGTGCATCTCCAAACTCTCTCGTTTCCACCCGGGGTGGTTGTGCATAATGATGGCTCCTTGTGCGCGAGCGTTGAGGATTGATTTTTCGGGGTCGTCATCATAGATGGTATTGTTGTTTTTGGTGAAGAGGGCATTGAAGTGTCCGTAGAGTTCGGGCCTGCGGGTAACTTCGATGCCTCGGATAACCATAATACCATAGTAGTTCAGACTCTTTTGCAGTCCATAGAAGGGTGCGTTGAGGTCCACTTTGATGCCATTTTCATCGGCAATGGTCTTGCTTATGGCATAGTTCACCGGCTTGGTACCTTTGGGCACATAACCGCGCAAGAACTTAATCATATCGGGCTCAAACTTGCGCCATTCGAGGTGGTCGGTGATGGCCAAAATGTCGAGTCCGTCCATCCACGCCTCTCGGATGCGCATATCGGGCGAGAGGTGTCCATCGGAGAAGAACGTGTGGGTGTGGAGGTCGGCTTTGAAGACCTTGTAACCATTGACATCGGGAATCACAATATTACGGCGCTCCACGGGGGTGCAGGCGGTGTGATGCAGGATGTCGGGGTTGATGTTGTCTTGATAGTAGAGTTGTGCGCTTGCACCTTGGCAGAGGGCCACCACTCCGAGAAGTACCAATAGTATTTTCTTCATAAGGATGGGTTTTGTGTGGTTTTATGTTTGACAATGGTGGCAACCTTGTGTGTTACCACCATTGCCTGCAATGCTTTGCGTTATGCGTTCCTACTCCCTACCGAGGGCCTGCCAACGCAGGAGGCCTTCCAAGAAGTAGTAGTCGGCATAGGTCAGAGGAACATCCACCTCGCCACCTGCGGGCTTGTGGCCCACGCCGTGTCGGAGGATGAAGTTGTTGTTGGTGCCGGGCTGTGCGAGATACTCATCGGAGGCGAGTGTGCGCAACTGCCTTTCGGCCACGGCGAGATAGGCCTCACTACGCTCGGGCACGAAACCGCTCAACTCGATGAGAGCCGAAGCCATAATGGCTCCTGCCGAAGCATCTTGGAGGTCGTTGGGGATGTCGTGCGAGTTGAAATCCCAGTAGGGGATGCCGTCCTCGGGGAGATAGGGCAGAATCATCTCGGCCACCTTTGTTGCCTGCTCAAGGTAGGCTTGCTCTCCGGTCATACGATGCATCATTGTGAAGCCATAGAGTGCCCAAGCCTGACCACGAGCCCACCTCGACTCATCGGCGAAACCTTGCACTGTTTGTTTCTTGTTGATGCTACCATCTTTGGGATTGTAGTCCACGAGGTGATAGGTGCTGTAGTCGCTGCGGAAGTGGTTTTTCATTGTGGTGTTGGCGTGGGTTTTGGCAACGTGTTTGAGTTGCTCATCGCCATCACGATTGGCCACCCACATAATGAGTTCAAGGTTCATCATATTGTCGATGATAACGGGGAAGTCCCACAACTCTTTTTTGAAGTCCCAACTACGGAGCGAGCCGATAGTGGGGTTGAAACGGCTTGCGAGCGACTTTGCGCCGTTGCGGAGCACGGGAACATAGTCTTCGTTGCCGGTCAGACGGTAGCCGTTGCCATAGCTGCAAAAGAGTTGGAAGCCCACATCGCGGTCGGTAGTTACCCACTGCAGGGGGTCGAGTTTGAGTGTGTGCTTTTCGGCCAGAGCCTTGATTTCCTCATCTTTGGTGTACTCATAGATGTACCACATCGAGCCGGGGTAGAAGCCGCTGCACCACCAGTAGATGTCGGTGTGTACGAAACGGTTACGCTCGAAAGTTCGGGGACAACGTCCCTCGGGAAGAGTGGCGTCCATATTTTTGCAATGTGCGGCAGCCACCTCCATCACCTCTTTGGTGATTTGCTCCATACTCTTCTCCCCGCTTTGCGTCCCCACACAAGAGATGGACGCAAGCGAGAAGATAGCCAGAGCGGTGATAAACAGTTTTTTCATCGCTTTGAGTTGTTGTTTGTAGTTATTTCCTATTTAAACTGCCACTGAACATAAACTTGGTCACCAGCAGCAAAATTGCCTTGGAAACCAATGCGGTGGTAGCCGGCAAGTTCACCCGTCAGTTCCTCCACAAATGGAGCCATAGTCATATTGGCACTGTCGGTACACACCATCATTGTTGTCGTTCCGTTATTTACAACCTTACAGTTTTTCGACACAAATTTAATACTCATCTCAACCCCATTTTGTACAAGTTTGAGGTTTGTGCCCTTATTGGTTACCGCTACCGCAGGAGGAGTGATAATCTGCCAACGATAGGTGCAGGCCTTCTGAACTTGGAACTTATCATAAACGGTCAGGTAGCCCACAGCATTACCATTGGCATCGTTGAACATATAGTCGCGCACCATATTGTCGGCACCAATACCAAGAATGTACTTATTGGCCTTTTTGCCCTCTTTCTCGATACCACAGAGTTGCCAACGAGTGTAGTATTTTCCTTTTGTACCCCAAGGGCTATCTCCCCAAGTGGAGTCGAGGAATGTTTTACCATCATAGTGAGAGGGAACCCAAGTGGTACCTCCGTCAGTACTGATATTGGGTACGTTGTGGTTGTAGTTGTTGTAGCGTGCCACATTCCATCTCTGCGAAGTGGTGGCATAGTCCCAGAATTTTGCACCAATCTCATTAGCATAGGCAGCCTCATCGCCACCACCGAGGTCGCACACCCAACGCATACCTTTGTAGTCATAGACAAACGAGCCACCATCCTTCTGTGCACGATTGGTATTGGCAAGACCGCCCTTGATACCGATGTAGGCTTGTGCATTGTAGGTGGCCTCATCCTTGGGGGTGAGAATCATTACGGCAGGCATACCGGTTGCTCTCACACCATCCTCGGCCATAAAGTAGGCACTCTTTGCACCTGCGTTAGGTGCAGCGGGAGTGGCGGTTGCCTGACTTGCATCCATCAGAGCAAAGATGGTGGGCAGCAGGCGGAATTCGCTGAAACTCTCCTTGTAGGCACCCTTGTCATAGAGTTGCTTCTCGTTGTAGAGCAGATTTACGTCTTTCTCCTTGCGAGCAAAGAACCAGTTGGGCAATTTGGGTTCCCACTCCTCTTGTGCATCGCCATAGTTGAATACTTTACCCGAGGAGCCAATCATAAAGAGGGCCCAAGTTGCACTTCCTGCCAAACCGGTGCTCTTGGTATAAAGACCACCATCGGTGGCAAAGATTTTCTCCAAGGCGGTGATGAGGATGGCCTCATAGGTGGTCGAGTGTGCCCAGTGGTCATAGCCCTCATTGTAGGCACCATAAACATCGTAGGGCACAAAGCCACTTGCAAGGTTGGCAGCCACAGCACCATCAACGAGGGCAGCGGCAGCAGCCTTACCCTTTTCGTAGGTGGCCAAACCTGCCAACACGGCAGCCGAGTTGCAGATGGCATTGGTGGAGTTGTTGGTGGTGGAGGTGAGGGTGGCGGCGTTGGTGGTCAGTGCCTCCAAAGCTGCCTCACGAGTGGTGGCATTCAGGTCGTAGTGCAACCAGTCGTAGCCCAAAGCCACTGCGGTGGTCAGTTCGGCCACATCGATAATCCAGTTCTCGCCATTCCAATCGGTCCAACCACACACAGCGTTGATGTCCTTCTCGGCCTGAATGAGATACTCGGCCTTATTGGTCATTCGGTAGCCATAGGAGAGGAACAAAATACGCTCCAAAGCCTTCTCGCTGACGGCGGTCAAACGATTATAAACCAAAGCCTTGCTCAAATCGCCCTCGCCCAAAATCTCCTCGCAACGAGCCAAAATGGTCTCGTGGAATTGTTTGGCCACAGCATTGGTCTGCACGGTGGTTTTCAGGGTTTTGAGGTCGTCTGCGTTGATGAGCAAGCGGGGGTGAGCCGCAGCCTCCAATTTGGCATAGTCGAAGGTGCCGGTGGGGGTAGCCGAAGTGTCATCGGCACTCTCGCCTGCGAGCCCGTCAATGGCAATCACTGCTTGGCTGCCTGCGGGCAGACCTGCTGCGGGCACAGCCTTCTTGAAAATCTCCTCGCCATTGAGCACAATGGCCAAGGTCTTGCCTGCGTGGCCCGGGGTAACGGGCACATAGAGGGTGGTTGCGGTGGTCGAAATCACCTCGGGACCCTCCACAACAGTGGTGTTGCTACCGCTATTGAGAGTGAGCGCACCGTTGGTGAGGTTCAGAGTGCCCTCGCCATTGATTTTCTCTCCCTCCTCGGCAACCACTTCAAGGCTCTCCACAGCCAGAGTGCCATCAGCAGTCGAAAGGCGCACCTCCAACACTGCCAATGCGTGGGCGAAATTAAGACCAACGCCATCAGCCTTTACACTGGTGGCCGAAGCATAGAGCAGGTCGGCAGCAGCAGCCTCGGCCAACGAGCCATCGGTGGTGGCAGGCACTGCAAAGGGTACAGCATCCGCAGTGGCAGCCTCGGCAGCGTAGGGATAGTAGGCATAGAAAGTGTGCTCGCTACTCTCATCTTTCCACGAGATGGGCGAAGTGGAGGTAAAGTGTACCTGTGCGCCCTCCTCGGCGGGAGTGTAGAGAACATTGGCACTCTCGGTGAGAGTCTCGAAGATACCGATTTGGTCGGCACTCTTCCAAGTGGTGGCCAACACGCCACCATTTTCGGCATTGGGTGTGAGCAGAGTGCGTGAGCAGTCGGTTGCCACGCCCTCAAACACCACCGCACCGGCGGGGAGATTGGTCTCGGGACCAATCTCCTCTGCGGGTTCGTTTACGCAGGCGAAAGCCACCATTGCGGCTCCCAACACTGCTATGTATTTCACAAACTTTTTCATTGCAATATATATGTTCTATCGGGTTAGTTGCTCTTTGGACTTATTTCTCGGGGAAGGAAACGTGGAGTTTAACCTCATCGCCCTGTACAAAGTTACCCTCGAAACCAATCACGTGGTAGCCCTCAAACTCGCCGGTCAGAGGCTCAACAAAGGCAACCATTTTGGGATTGGTGTTGGTATTAACAACCATCTGCTCGCCATTGAGGTAGCAGTTCTTGGTGGTCAGTTTCAGACGGCGGCTGCTACCATCAGGCAGGGTAAGTTTTACGTTGGTATTCATATTCTGGACAACGATCTCTTTGGGAACAACACACTGCCAACGGTAGGTGCAATCTTTCAGCACGTCAAACTTCTCCCAGATGCTCAACTGGCCGGCAGCATTAAACTGGAAGTCGCGCTCCAAAGGCCTTGTAGCATCATCAATGCGGCTCACATAGGGAGCAGCATTGTCGCTATTGACGCCACCCATATTCCAACGAGTGTAGTTCTTGCCGTTCGCACCCCAAGGACTGTCGGCCCACGCGGTGTTGAGAGTGGTCATACCATCGGTAGCAGCGGTGGGTTTGGTGGTTGCGCCAACCTCATAGAAGTTGGGCACGTTGTGGGCCAAGTTGCTGTATGCCCAAGCGGAGGTCCACCTTGCCGAGCCGGTAGAGTAGTTGTGGTAGTCGGCACCGGCAGCCTCGGCATAGGCAGCCTCGTTGCCTGCGCCCAAGTCGGTTACAAGACGCACACCCTTGAAGTCATACACAAACGAGCCGTTGTCTTGGTGACCGTTGTAGCCGTTGGCAGAGCCACCCTTCACAGCGTAGTAGGAATCAACGCCCTCGTCGGTGGAGAACACTGCAACGAAAGCCATACCATCGGCAGCCTCGCCATTGTTGTCGCAATACCAGTAGTGGCTGGTGGGGGCAGCAGGAATCTTGGTTGCCTGTGCGGGGTCCATCAGTGCGAAAATTGCGGGCAACAAGCGGTACTCGCTGAAACGGCCCTTGTAGGAGACGCCATCGTTGTAGAGTTTCTTCTCAACGTGGAGATACTTGGTGTCGTTCTCCTTGCGAGCGAAGAACCAGTTGGCCAGTTTGGGCTCGGCCTTCTCCTGTGCGTTGCCATAGTTGAACACATTGCCCGAGGTACCAACCATAAAGAGAGCCCACTCGGCACTCTTAACAAACGACTCGCTGGTAGCATACAAACCACCATCGTTGGCAAACACGGCCTCCAATGCGCTAATCAACATAGCCTCATAGGTGGTGGCGTGTGCCCAGATGTCGTAGCCCTCAACGTAGGCACCTGCGTGGCCATAGGGTGCAAAACCGCCCTTCTTGTTGGCAGCCACTGCATCGTCAAGCAGTTTTGCTGCGGTAGCCTTGCTACCATTGTCATACATCGCCAGTGCAGCCAAACCGGCAGCAGCGTTGCAGATGGCATTGGTGGAGTTCTCTGCCTCGGTAACGAGTGCAGGAGCGTGTGCTTTCAGTGCAGCCAAAGCAGCCGTGCGGGTTGCCTCGCTAAGGTTGTCGTAGAGCCAGTCGTAGCCCAAAGCCACAGCAGCGGTAAGTTCGGCAGCATCAATAACATAGTTCCCACCATTCCAATCGGTCCAACCACACACAGCATTGATATCCTTCTCGGCCTGAGTGAGATACTCGGCTTTCTGGGTGGTACGGTAGCCATAGGAGAGGAAGAAAATGCGCTCCAAGGCCTTCTCTGCCACGGTGGTCAGGCGTTTGTTCACCAAATCGTTGGCAAGGTCGCCCTCGGTGAGAATTTCATCGCAACGCTCTATGATGCTGGTGTTGAAAATCTTTGCAGCAGGATTGCTGGCCAAAGCACCCGATTGGAGTGCAGTCATAGCCTCGGCAGAGATGAGCACGCGAGGGTGAGCAACTGCATCGAGTTTGGTGTAGTCAAACGAGCCCGTAGGAGTTGCCTCGCTGTCGGGTCCGGGTGTGGGTTTGTCGGGGTCGGGGGTAGGTTTGACATCTTCCTTACCTGGGTCTTGGGGGTCTTTAATTTCGGGGTCCTCGCAGGAGACCATTGTTAAAGCGGCCAAAAGTGTAGCGGCAAAAACTGCAATTTTTTTCATATTATTGTTCGTTTTTTTAGATTAGTTTTTTTTGTTACAAAGTCTCCCAGCCCTCAAAGAGAACGTACTCATCCACCTCGCTAAGGCTGGTTGCGATACCTGCCGACACCGAGATTTCCTCAATCTCCACGGCAGGCGGTGCGTACAAAGTTTTCTGTTTCATAGTTAATAATATGTTTGTAAGAATAAATGTTAGTACCTATTCTTGGAGAAGATAACCGACACATTCATTGTCTCCTCCGGAGCAAGTTGCAACTCATAAGCAACGATTTCGATGCCGGTGTTGGGCTCATCCCACGAATTGGGGCCTTGGGCCGGATAGGTCATCAGCTTGAGTCGCTTTGAGGGGTCCAAAGTGCCCTTGTCGTGGTTGATTTTGAATGTGAGGTAGAGTGTCTGACCTGCCTGTTCGAGCTTGACGTGTGTGTCATCTTCGATGGTAACCGTTGAGGGGGTAACCATAGTCCAACGCACTGTGGGGTTCTTACCCGGGCAAGCGGTCATCCAGTCGGTAACCATCATATCCTCGTTGTTGTTGATGAACTCGGCAACCCTTGTGGGCGAGTCATACTGCGGGAAGTTCTTGTTGGTTGCAACATCGTGGTTGTTACCATCGAAGTTGTAGCCATACATAGTGAACTTACCTCCGAGTTGGCCCGGATTGTCGTCAAACCACTGTGGAACGATGAAGGCCTTGCTGGTACAGTTGTGCTTGGTGCCGTTGATGGTGATGACGTTGTGTCCGAAGTTGTTCAGGCGGAAGACATCCCACCTTCTGGATGTTTTGGTCATATCCCACAACTGTCCACCAATGGCAGTGTTGGTGTCGCCATAGGTAGGTCTGCCGAGGTCCATAGCCCACCTCACGCCATAGGCGTCATAGACAAAACTACCTCCGTCCAAGTGGGCGTGGGTGCGGTTGGAACGACCGCCCACAATGCCGAGGAATTTGTCGCTCTCCGACATTGTCCAGTCGGTGTGGATAATCACCTGAGGAACACCGGTGTTGCTGTCGCCATCGGGTGCCCACCAGAGTTGTTTGGTGGGTTTTACGGGCTCGCTCTTGACGTGGTCGAAGTTCATCATTGCAAACAGGGTAGCCAACAGACGGCCCTCGTCGAGTTCGTCGCAGTATTTGCGTTCTTTGATGAGCATCTTCTCCACAAAGAGCAGCGAGGGGTCGTTTTGCTTTTTGGCGAAGTACCACATAGGGAACTTACCCATCCACTCCTCGTCGGCATCGGCATAGTTGAACGCCTTGCGCGAGGGGCCCAACATATGGAGCATCCACTCGGCTGTCTTCTGGAAGCCTTGGCTGTGGGAGTACAGACCTGCTGCATCATCGCCGAAGATTTTCTCCAACGCACACATCATCAGCACCTGATAGGTGGTACCATAGCCCCAATAGAGGTAGCCTTCGTTGTAGGCACCGCTGTCGCCATAGGCTGTGTAGCCATATTGTTTGTTGCTGGCGAGGCTCTGCTCAATCATCTCCACAGCACGAGCCTTGTTTTTCTCATACATAGCAAGGGCGGAGATAATCATACCTCCGTTGCAGACCTGATTCCAGTTGGCTTTGTTTTTGAGGAACGACTGCCCTTTGGTTTTGCTGAAAGCATACTCCTCAATCTTACGGCGAGCAAGCTCTCGGGTGGCTGGTTTGAGGTCATTGTAGAGCCAGTCCAAACCGATTGCCACGCCTGTTGCCATCTCGGCCACATCGAGGAAGTGGTCGTGGTGCCAATCCTGAAACTCACACACGTTGTTGATGAGCCTCTCGGCCTTGGCCAAGTAGGCGTAGTTACCCGTCATACGGTAGGCATAGGCGAGTTGGGTGATGCGAGTGAGTGCATTACGCGACACATTGAGAATACTGCCGCCCGAAATGGTGTACTTCAAGTCCGTATAGCCGACATACTTGTCGCATCGCTCCAAGATGGTCTCGTGAACATACTTTGTGAAGTCGGTGGAGAGCACCTTCTCTTTGAGTTCTACCCAATCGGCTGCGGTGTAGAGAATACGTGGGTGAGGTGCTGCATCGAGTTTGGAGTAGTCGAGTGAGCCCTTCGGGGTTGCCGAAGTGTCATCGGGAGTCTCCACCCCCGTGTTGGTGCCACCTGTGTTGGTGCCACCCTGCTCCACATCGGGGTTGGGCTTTGGTTTGGGTTTTGGTACAGGCTCAACCTCCTCTCCACAAGCCCACAGACTTACAGATATCAGGAGTGTGAGTAGCCAAGTTGTCATTCGTTTGATTTTCATAGCCTTTTATGAGTTTATTTAACTTCTTTCAGTGTTACCTTCACCTTCACCGACTCTCCCGCAGGCACTTTGTAGTCGAACACAATACGACAAGTGCCCGTGTTGGCATAGTCGAAGTAGTTGGGCGACACATTGTCCCACACGTGCAGGTTTACCTCAACGGGGGCGTCAACCTTCACCTCCATCCTCTTTCCATCGGCGGTGAGGATGAATGTGTTCTTATCGCCTACCACAGCCTCTGCCGGAGTACACATAGTCCAACGTATGGTTTGCTCCTGCTGGCCGCCCACAACATTGTCGGTTACACACAACTTCTTGCCATTGTGCAACACCACACTTCGGGTTGCGCCACCCACGGCATCGCCCAACACAGCACCGAGGTCTACCTCGGCACCCTTTTTGGTGCGGGTGTTCCAAGTGCGGGTGATTTCGGCCTTGCCATCCACAATGTGGTTGGCGCCATCAAGGGTGAGAGTGTTGTGTGCATCGGGGCCTATGCGATAGACATCCCAACGCTGGGAGTTTTGTGTCATATTCCACAGGTCCACACCCTCTTTTTCGAGGCTGTAATATGCCTGCATACCGAGGTCCATAGCCCACCTTACGCCGTCATACTCAAAGACAAACGAGCCGGCGTCCATATGTGAGTGGGAGAAACTTGCGAGTCCGCCCTTGATGCCGAGATAGGTGTCGTTGGGGCTTGTCCAGCCACTACGATAGATGTAGAGAGGGTTGATACCATCACTCTCCCACACTGTTTCGGTGGGAGGGGTGATGTTGCTCAAATCCACCCTTGAAGCAAAAATAAGCAAGCAGGGCAGGTGCCTCTCTTCGTTGTACTCGCCAAAGTCGGTGTTAGCATCGGCGAGGTATTTCATTTCGAGCCACATAAGCGATGGGTCGCCGGTCTTGTAGGCAAACCACGGCATCATAATATTGCTGTATGCTCGTGGGTTGGCATCCGAGAAGCAGAAACAATCGCCACTCGGGGCGGTCATAAACTGCACAAAACGAGCCGAGCGCAACAGTCCGGGAGCCTCGTTGAGGCCACTTGCGTGTCCGAGGACTGTTTCGAGGGCATCGTTGAGCAACACCTGATAGGAGGTGCCGTAGGTCCAATATTGGAAACCTTCGGGATAGGCGCCATCGGGAGCATAGTTTTGCAGTGCAAGGTTGATTGACCCCAGAGCCTTGTCCACAATCACTTTGGCCAATTCGGGCTCATCCTCGGCAATGGCGAGCGCAGCACACACAAGTCCACCATTGCAGACCTGATTCCAATTGGTCTTTGAACGGTAGAATTTTGCCTGCTTCGTTTGGGCCACATTGAGTGCCTTGTCAATCATTCCCTTGCGAATGGTGGCACGACTCTGCTCGGAAAGGCCGTCATAGAGCCAATCATAGCCTATGGCGAGTCCGAAAGCCATTTCGCCAACATCCAGGAAGTGGCTTGGGTTCCAGTCGCTGAACTCACAAGCGGCCAACATCTCCTGTTCGGCACGTTGCAGATAGGCCACATTGCCCGTCATTCGGTAGCCATAGGAGAGGTAGAGTGTCCTTTTGAGTACGGCGCGCGACACATCGAGGAGCCTCTTGCCGGTTTTTATTCGAGTGGATGTCGGCTTGTCAAGTGTAGCATCGCAAAAGCGTAAGATGCGCTTGTGTATCCCCATCATTTCGGGGTGCGTAGCGATGAGCCTTTCCACCTGCGCCTCACCACCCTCCTGCCAGAGCAGACGAGGGTGGGAGGGGAGGTTGGTGTAGTCATACGCCTGAGCACGAAGAGCGCCCACGCCAACAAGCAACATCAATGCTACTACTGTGAGAATTCTTTTCATAGCGTGTGTTGTTTGCTGAGAAGATAGGATTAGTACTGCCAGCCTTCGGTGCGAGGCAGGTTGCTGTTGCGCTGCTGCTCAACTGCGGGGATAGCCCAACGGAGCATCTTCTCACCGTGCCAGTAGTGTTTGGTGAACACGTTACCCCACATACCCTGAATACCGAGTTGGTCCTGACCTTGGAATTTGCTGTCGTGGTAGGTGCCCCAGCGAACTTCGTGGAAGTAGTTGACACCCTCGCAGCAGAGCTCGATGCGGCTCTCATAGCGAATGGCTGCCAAAGCCTCCTCTTTGTTGCTCACGCCATTCAGACCGGCGCCAACGTGGAGTGCGGGCATACCACCACGGGTGCGCACCTCGTTGATGAGAGCCACAGCCTCGGCAATCTTATTCTGCTGTGCCAAAGCCTCGGCCCACTGCAACTGAATGTCGGTGTAGCGGATGATTGGAATGTCGGTGTGGCAGTATGCACGGCTCAGAATTGCATCCTTCTGGGTCTCGTTGTACTTGCGATAGAGGTAGAACCAAGTTACGGTCTTACGTTTGTCGTGCCACAAGTCCCAACCATTGGCATCGCCACCCTGATTACGTTTGATAAAGGGATAGCGGAACACTTTGGTAACCTGATTACCGTTGCTCTGCGAGGGCTCATAGCAATCCATCTCTGCATAGGGAGTGAGCACGAGGAGCTGCAACCTTGGGTCCCTATTCTCATAAGCCTTCATAACCCTCTGCTCGTTACCTGCGGGCAGATAGTATTTGTCCACCACGGCGGCACCTACGCTCTTTTTGAGGTTGTCGTAGTTGGTCTTGTAATCGGTGTCAAGCCTGTTGCGGGCGAAGAATACCTCACGCTCTGCAACCTTCATTGTATTCCACTCGGGGAACACTGTGGTCCACTCAAACTCCGAGCCATCGGCCATCTGGAAGTCGTCCACCCAGTTGCTGTTGGGCATCATACACGAAATACCGTTGTATTGGTCCCTCGAACCAATGATTTGTTGAAGGTTACCACTATAACCTTTCTCTGCGTCAAGCTGCAAGGGGAAAATCATCTCGCTGTTACGCTCGGCAGCAGCGGTCCACTGGTTCTGATAGGTACCTGCGGCCACGCTGTAGTTGTGCAGAGCGAAACCACACTTTTTCACATTATCGAAGTCGCTGGCAGCAAGTGCCCACTCCTCCAACCACATATAAATCTGGCCACGCAAAGCATAGGCAGCACCCTTCGAAGGACGGCCATACCTCTCGCCGGAGAGGTTGTTGTTTGCAAAGTGCTCATTATCAATACAGTATTTGAGGTCCTCCAAGCACTGTTTCCAGATGTCGGCCCTTGGGGTAACACCCTTGTAGCAATCCTCGGCATTCACGGGCTCGGTGTAGAGAGGCACATCGTGGAAGAGCATTGCCAAACGGTGGTAGAAGAAGGCGCGAAGGAACCTAACCTCGCTCATCCAGTTGCCAAAGGTTGCCTCGTCCAAACCTGCACGGTGGAGGTTGGCGATGGCATCGTTACAACGGTGGATGCCGGTGTAGGCCCACTTCCACTCATAGCTCAAATAGGCATAGCTGGCTTTGAGAGATGCGTTGTTGGCCAAAATACCATTGAAATAGCTGGTCGAATAGCCGTGGGCTTCCATACCATAGAAGTTGTAGCCACTCGAACCCTTATCTACTGCATACTGTTCGAGGTCGTCATTGTAGAATATTCGGTAGATGCCATTGATGCCCTGTTGTGCAAGGTTCTCCGATTCCCACATATTACCTGTGGCAATCTCATTGTAGGGAGCGGTGTCGAGAAAGTCGGTACAACCCACCATCAGCACGCTGCTCAAAATCAGACTGAATATAATCTTTTTCATATCTTTCTTTTATCTTCTATATTTACATTATATATAAATAGGTGTGCCGAATGGATGCATTAGAACGAAATCTGTGCACCAATTGCATACTGTTTCATCAGAGGATAGGTTACCGAAGTTCCCATCTCGGGGTCCAAACCGGGGTAGTTGGTCAGAGTCAAGAGGTTCTCACCCGACACATAGAGGCGGAGTTTGTCCATCTTGATTTTCCTTGTCCATTTGGAGGGCAGGGTGTAACCAATCTGAAGGTTTTTGAGTTTGAGGTAGTCGCCCTTATAGCGGTAGAACTCGGTATTGACACCATTGTTCAAACGGGACTCGTTGGTCAAACGGGGGTTCTTGGCGTTGATGTTGGTGCGAGGATCCTCGGGATTCATCGGGTCATAGAAGTAGTGGTCATCGGCCACGCTTTGCATCAGACCATAACCGAGTTTGGTACGAGTGGTGTTGTAGATGTCGTCCTCCCAGTAGAGTTCGAAGCCTGCGCTACCTGCCCACAACATATAGAAGTCGAAGCCCTTGTAGTTCATCGAGAAGTTCACACCGAAGTTGTAGATGGGCTGACGGCTGGTGCCGGTGAAGTTCTGGTCGTTGGTCTCACCATAGTTGCCATCACCGTTGGAGTCGGCCACGATGAAGTCGCCATACCACAGCGTGTCTTGTTCAGCCTTGCTCAAGCCAAAGAACTTGTAGCCGCTGGCCATCATTGCCTGTACCCAAGCCAAATCCTGCTCGGTACGAATCATACCATCCACGGGACCTTGGTCGAGGCCGGGCTCGCCACCCTCGTAGTTACCATTACCCTTGTAGAGCTCATACATATACATCTCACCCAGCGAGTGGCCCTCTAGAATCAGACCACCGAAACCGCTCTGTACAACATCACCATAGTTGTTGTGGAAAGTGGTGGGGTTGCCCTCTTCGTCATATTCCCAATATTTCTCAAGGGTGCCTTTGTACTTCATCACGCGGTTTTTGTTGTAGGCGAAGTTACCCTCGATGCGGTAGCCGAAGTCGCCAATGCGGTCCTCCCAAGCGAGAGTCAGCTCCACACCACGGTTACGCACCTCAGCAATGTTCTGAGTTGCACCGGTTACAGTACCCATAGTGATGGGGATGGAGGGAGTGTAGAGAATACCATTGGTATATTTCTCATAGAGGTCGATTTCACCGGTGAGTCGGTTGTTGAATGCACCCCAATCCAAACCGATGTTGGTGGTGGTAGTGCTCTCCCACTCGAGTGCGGTGTTGCTCAACTTGTTGATTGCAAGGCCGGTTGAAGGTTTGCCATCAACCACCACCTTGTTGGTTACATAACTTGCCTGCCAATCGTAGTTGCCGCTTGCGCAGTTACCCATACGGCCCCACGATACACGCAGTTTCAGGTTGCTCAGATAGTCCTCAGCGAAGTCCATAAAGTCCTCCTCGTGGATGCGCCAACCGGCACTAAACGAGGGGAATACACCCCAACGGCTCTCGGGAGCAAACCTCGAAGAACCATCCACACGCACGTTGGCCTCGAAGAGGTATTTGTCCCTGAAAGAGTAGTTGGCCCTACCAAAGTAGGACATCAATGCCCAGTCGGTTGCGCTGCTGCTCGAGCCACTCAACTCGGTGGCGGTGCTCAACTGGGTAAGAGTCCAGTCGGCCATACCAATCTTAGATACCGAGAAAGACTCCGATTTGTAGAACGAAGTGGAGAAACCACCAAGCAGGTTAAGTTTGTGGTCCTCGCCGGTCTCGGGGTCCCAACGAACCAAAATCTCCGAGTTCTCGCGGTGATATTTGGTCGATTTGTTGGTGATGGTCTGATTGTCCAGAGTGGTCTTGCTCACAACCTCGTTGGTGAGGTGGTTGTAGGTGCCTTTGGGGAAGCCCCAAGTTGCATAGTCGAGCCAATCGGGAGCGTAGTTGTAACTTGCCTCGATGGTCAGACTCTTGACGGGATTGATGATACCATAGAGGGTGAAGTTGCCACGGAAGTATTTGTCGTAGCCCTTACGTACCATAGTCTTGAAGATGTTGTTGGCGGTGGTGGACTCCTCAACTGCCACGGGAATACCCCAAGCATCATCCTCACCGGGGTAAACACCCGGAACAGTAGCACCAAGGTATTTGAAACCCTCACTCACCTTCGAGAGGCCCTTGTTCTGCTTAACACCATTAAGGCGGGTACCAATCTTCAACCAATCGTAGACCTTAATCTCCAAGTTGGTACGCAGAGAGAATTGGTCCATACCGGTGTCCATACCCCTCTGGTTCATAATACCCTCAACATCCTGATAGCCGAGCGACATAAAATAGGTCGCATTGCCATTGCCGCCCGAAACGGAGACGTTGTGTTTGGTGGAGTAGCCTGTGCCGACAATCTCATTGAACCAATCGGTGTTGGGATAGGCCATATAGTTGGGCAGACCGCCCTCCGAAATACCATTGGGGTCCTGCGAAGCGAGTTCCCAAGCGTCAATGGTCGATTCGTTGTAAACATCGGGCCTGCCCATATTGTAGGCACCCTCGTTGTGGAGCCTCATATGCTCGGCATAGTTGCTCACAAATTTGAGTTTGTTTTGGGGCTGCTGGAAAGTACCATAGAAATTATAGGTAACTTTGGCCTTGCCTGCACCCTTCTTGGTGGTTACAAGCACAACACCGTTTGCTGCCCTCGAACCATAGATGGCAGCCGAAGCAGCATCTTTCAGAATGGTGATGCTGGCAATATCCTCGGTGTTCACGTTGTTCATATCCCACTCAATACCATCCACCAACACCAGAGGAGAGTTGGAGTTGAGCGAGTTGTTACCACGAATAAGAATGGTACCACCGGTGCCGGGCTGACCCGAAGATTGGTGTACCTGAACACCTGCCGACAAACCGGCCAGTGCGGTCGAAGCATTGAGCACAGGGCGGCTGGCCATCGACTCATCGAAGTTTACGGTAGCAACAGAGCCGGTCAGGTCGGCCTTGCGCTGCACGCCATAGCCCACAACAACCACCTCTTCCAGAGCCTCTGCGCTGGGAGCCAAAGCGACATTGTGGGTTCCTGCCTTGGAAATCTTCACCGTCTGAGGCTCATAACCCATATACTCGAAGATAACTTCGGCCTTGGGTGCCACCTTCAAGGTGTAGTTACCATCGGCATCGGTAACGGTTCCGCTACCATCCTGCAACACGACAACGGTCGCTCCCACAAGGGGACTGTTTCCCTCGTCGGTTACTTTACCGGAAATTGTGATTTGCTGTGCAAATGCCCCGAGGCTGCACATTGCAAACACAACCAAAAGTAGTAGTTTTTGTTTCATACAAAAAGACTTTTAAGGAGTTAATATTTAGGTTTATGATTTGTTGAATGATTTTTGTATTTCGGTAGGAGTCGATGTACACATTGCACATCCTTCTCATAAGGTCGGTTTTGTTGTAGTCTCGGTGTCGGTTTTTAGGTTGTTTTGCCACTCCGTGAGTGGGTGCATTTTGATAGTGTAAAATTAGGTATTACCTTTCAAGGAAATTAGTCCAAACTCGCCATTTTGCACCATTCTTGGCTTGTGTTTGGCTCACGAGCCGAGGTAAAATAGTCCAAACTGTTCAAAATACACCACCAACCGACCAACCCGATTGTTGCTCGTTGAAAAACAACTTTGTTGTTTTACTTTCGCGAAAAAGATTACGATTGTGAACCTATGAAAAACCGCTTTTTAACCACACTCATTACCGCTTGTCTGCTGTGTGGGCAGTTATGCTTGGCACAGCCTATGTCGGTAATGCGACAATATGACGCCACGTCGGGACTCTCCGACAACACCGTGCGCACCATCTTGCAGGATGCTGCCGGCCACATCTGGCTTGGAACCAAAGATGGCATCAATCGTTTCAACGGTGTGCACTTCACTCGTTTCGGAAGCTATCCCCGCACCACCGACAACCCACTGCTCAACACTCTCAAATTGTGTCCTCACAACACCGACGAGAACAAGATTTGGGTGGCCGCCGTGGATGGCCTCTACCTCTTTGACCAGACGAGCGGCGAGTTCACCTTCTTGGACGTTAAGGCCGAAGATTCGGTTGGGTTGAAAACACTTGTTGCCGATGTGTGCTATGATGCTCTCGGCGGCCTTTGGATAGCCACAGTCAACGGACTCTTCTACTACAACGAACTGTTGGGGTGTCTGAAACACTACACCCACGACGGGAGTCAGCCCTCCTCGCTGCCAAGCAACGCCGTGTCGTGCATTTTGCGCGACTCTTCGGGGGATATGTGGTTCGGAACACGTATGGGCCTCGCCCGCTATCGCAGAGGAGTGGACAAATTCGACAACTACTATTTGGAGCACAAACGGGCAGATTCCACACCTTTTGAGGTAACGGCAATTGTGGAGAGCAGCGACGGGGAACTTTGGCTCGGCACACGCTACGATGGATTGTTGCGTCTGAACCAAACCACAGGCAAATTTCGCTCCTATCCCGTGGTGGGCACCTCCAAAGACAACACGTGGATACGCGCCCTGCACGAGCGCAACAACAACACCCTGCTGGTCGGCACCGAAGACGGACTCTTCATCTTTGACCTCCACACAAAAACCATCCAACACCAAAAGTCGTTGGGTGTGGAGTCGGTGTACAGCCTTATGGCCGACCGCGAAGGAGGCCTCTGGATTGGCACCTATTTCAATGGTGTTTACTATCTCTCGCCCCAGAGTAACAATATGCGCTGGTACTACGATGATGGTGCGGAGGGTTCACTCACGGGTAATGCTGTGAGTCAGTTCTGCGAGGACGAGAAGGGCAACGTGTGGGTGGCCACCGAAAATGGAGGTCTTAACTACTTCGACAGGCGCACGGGCGAATTTGCCCACTATGGCGCCACCAACGCAAACCACGCAGTGAGCCACAACAACATACACGCACTGATGCTCGATGGGCACCGATTGTGGATTGGTACCTTCTCCAAAGGTGTGGACATTATGGACACGCGCACTCGCCGCATCGTCAAAAACTACCATCACAGCCAAGACGACACCAACTCCTTGCCCAACAACTATGTCTATTGCATCTACCAAACCCGCAATGGGGATGTTTATGTGGGCACAATGGCCGGCTTCTGCAAGTACCAGCCCAAGAGGGACAATTTCCACCGCTTTGAGCAGCTGCGCGATATTTTTGTCTACGATATGGTGGAGGACAACGAGGGGCGTCTTTGGCTCGCATCCAAAGACAACGGCGTGTGGTGCTACCACCACGGAGAGTTCAAAAACTACCTGAATGTCCCCAACGACCACAGCTCGCTCGGCAACAACCACGTAATTCGTGCCCACTTGGACAAGAGCGGAAAGGTGTGGTTTGCAACCGAGGGCGGCGGCATTTGTTGCTACAATGCCGACACCGACAGTTTCACCAACTACGACCACCGCCGCAACCTCTACCACCACATCATCTATGGTATCCTCGACGACGACGAAGGCAACCTTTGGCTCTCATCCAACTATGGCATCGTGCGCTACAATCCCACGACATTCGAGCAGGTTGTATATACCCACGAGGATGGTTTGCAGAGCAACCAATTCAACTACCGCTCGTCAATGAAGGGTTCCGATGGGATGCTCTACTTTGGCGGTGTGAACGGATTTAACTGTTTCCATCCCGACCGCTTTCACCGCAACGAGGTGAAACCGACAGCCAACATCTCCGGCATCGTTCTTCATAAACCCTCGTCGGCCTATGAAATATCCAGTGTGAGTGCCAAAGACAAGGTGGTGATAAATCCTCAAACTGCCTCTTTCGAAATCAGTTACGAGTGTTTGAGCTTCGTTTCGCCCTCCAAGAACAAGTATGCCTACAAGGTCAACAAACTGCACGAAGATTGGGTGCTGACCGACAAACCCTCCGTAACTTTTATGGATATGCCGGCAGGCGACTATCGTTTCCTTGTGAGAGTGGCGAACAATGACGGGGTGTGGAGCGACAATGAGTGTTTCGTGGACCTGACCATACAGGCCCCATTCTGGCGCACCACCACCGCCAAAATACTCTATTCCCTTGTGGCAGCGTTGATTTGTGCTCTGATACTGAGGCGCTATTTGGGTTGGCAGAAAAACAAACGCAACAGGGAAACCAAAGAGATGGAGGTGGCGATGCAACAGGAAATCTATCGCTCCAAAATTGAGTTCTTCACACACGTTGCACACGAAATCAAAACACCCCTCACGCTCATCAAAGCACCTTTGGAGGCTGTGCTCGAAGAGGGCAAGTGGGGCGAAGACACGCAAGAGAACCTTATGGTGATGCAGCAGAATACCGACCGCCTGATGGAGCTCATCAAACAACTGCTCAGCTTCCGTAAAATCGACAACGAGGGATACCAACTATCATACAGTCGTGTGGATATCAACGACTTTGTACGACGCATTGTAAAACGCTTCGACTCGTCCAAAAAATCCATACGTATCACTGCCAACCTGCCCAAAGAATCGCTTGCGTGGATGGTCGATTCGGAGGCCTTGACAAAGATTGTGAGCAATCTGTTGGCCAACGGATTGAAATATGCCAATGGTCGCATTGAAGTAGAGGCGACAACCGTGGTGGTGGATGGAAAGAGTATGCTGGAACTCTCGGTGAGCGACGATGGCCCCGGCATTACCGACTCCGAAAAAGCCAAAATATTTGAGCCCTTCTATCGCTCTGCAACCACTTCGTCAGAGAATGGTTTTGGTATTGGGTTGAGCCTTGTGAAATTGTTGGTGGACAAACACGAGGGTGTCATCACCGCAGGCCGTAGCGAGGCCTTGGGTGGCTTGATGGTAACCATACGCCTGCCACAAGGCATAGCTACTCCCACCAAAGAGAACATCGAGAGGGTGGAAAGCGAAACAGAGGAGCCTATGGTGGATATCTCCGGACACGAATGTAACCTCCTGATTGTGGAAGATACCGAGGAGATGCTGGAATTCTTGATGAAAAACCTCGGCTACCACTTCAACGTCTTTGGGGCAAAAAATGGGCGCAAAGCATTGGAAGTGCTCGAACAGCAAGCCATAGACCTCATTGTGAGCGATATTGTGATGCCGGAGATGGACGGATTTGAATTGTTGGGGGCTGTGAGGGGCGACAAAATGTTGTGCCATATTCCTGTGGTGCTGCTCTCGGCACAAGGCACCGTGAACTCCAAAATCACCGGACTCGACTATGGCGCCGATGCCTACATCGAAAAGCCCTTCTCGCTCAACCACATCAGGGCCACCATCGACAACCTGCTGAAGAACCGCAAGGTACTCTTTGACAGGTTTGCAAGTATGCCGAGTCTTGAATATGGCAAGGGCGAACTCAAACGCCACGACAGCGAGTGGTTGGAGCAGGTTAATGGTATTATCACCCACAATTTCACCAACGAGAAGTTTAGTGTCGATATGCTCGCAGCCGAGATGGCTCTCTCGCGCAGCAACCTCAGGCGCAAACTCAAAGGTGTAACAGGACTTGCCCCAATTGACTACATCCGACTCGTGAGGCTCAAATCGGCAGCCACTCTGCTCAAAGAGGGCAAACACCGAGTGAATGAGGTGTGCTATATGGTTGGTTTCCAAAACCACTCCTACTTTGCCCGTTGCTTCCAAAAGCAGTTTGGTGTATTGCCGAAAGACTATATGAAAGAGTAGAAAAAGATTGGCCGGGAATGTGAAAGGCTGTCCAAAAACAATTTCGCAAACAAATTTTAACAGCCTCTGAAAAACGTAAAACATAAAATGATATATTTGTTGTCTAAAAAAATGTGAAAACAAAATGAAAAAACTACTACTCCTTGTGGCTACCATCGCCACCCTGTGCGCTTGCTCGCAAGAGCAACAGCCTCAACTCCTCGATGCCGACAATTTTGCCACCACCATCGACGGTAAACCCGTGGCTCTCTACACCCTCAAAGGGGGCAGTTTGGTGATGCAGGTTACCAACTTTGGCGGTCGCGTGGTGGCCCTCTGGACTCCCGACCGAGAGGGTGTTATGGAGGATATAGTGTTGGGCTACAACAACATTGACACATACATCAACAACCCCGGTGAGCGTTTCCTCGGTGCTTGTGTAGGTGTTGTGGCCAACCGCATTGGCGAGGGCCGCTTTGTGCTCAATGGCAAAGAGTACCACACCCCGCTGAACAACAATGGGCAGACGCTCCACGGAGGCAACCGTGGTGTGGATATGGTTGTGTGGGACGTGGTGGAGGCCGGCGACAACTTCATCACCCTGCACCTGCTGGCAGCCGACGGCGAGGAGGGCTTCCCCGGCAATAGGGATATCACGATGACCTACACACTCACCGAGCAGGACGAATTCCGCGTTGACTACCTCATCACCACCGATGCGCCCGCTTTGGTGAACATCTCCCACCACTCCTTCTTCAACCTCAAAGGAGAGGGCCGTGGCACCATCCTCGACCACGTGCTCACCATTGACGCAGACCACGTTACCCCCACCAACGAGTGGCTCATACCCACAGGCGAGGTGGCTGCTGTGGAGGGTACCCCCTACGATTTCCGCCAACCCCACACCATCGGTGAGCACATCGACACCCCCAACGAGCAACTCGCTTTTGGCAAGGGTTACGATGCCAACTGGTGCCTCAATCGTGCAGACGATGGCACGGTGCAGAGCGTGGCCACACTCTACTGCCCCTCCAATGGTCGCCATATGGAGGTGCTGACCGACCAAGTGGGTTTGCAGTTCTACTCGGGCAACTTCTTCGACGGCACAACCACGGGTAAGTATGGCCGCACGCTCAACTTCCGCGAGTCGGTAGCCCTTGAAACCCAAAAGTGGCCCGATGGTATAAACCACAACCATTTCCCCTCCATTGTGCTCAACCCCGAGGAGCAGTACACCCACACCTGCATCTACCGATTTACGGCCAAATAGGGGAAGAGGGGGGTAACACGTGTAAAAAAACACGTCCCATTTCAATTTTCAATTCTTTTGTTATATTTGTGGTGGAGAAACACACACAAATAGGCTTTCCTATGGGAACAAAAAAAGACTACAAAGAATTTTTCAGAGTACTCAAGTTTGTGCTCTTTTCGGCCAGCGCAGGCATCATTCAGATGGGCACCTTTGCGCTGTTCAACGAACTAACATCGTGGCCCTATTGGCCCTGCTACCTCATTTCGTTGGTGCTGTCCATCCTCTGGAACTTCACCCTCAACCGTCAGTTTACCTTCAAGTCCACCGCCAACGTGGGCGCAGCAATGCTCAAGGTCTTTGGCTACTACTGCGTCTTCACCCCCACCACCACCGTCTTGGGCAACTGGCTGGCCGAGGGACTGATGTGGAACGAGTATCTCGTTACGGGCCTCAATATGCTCCTTAACCTCTCCACCGAGTATCTCTTCCAGAGGTTTGTGGTCTACAAGGGTAAAATAGACAACCGAAAAGCAACCAAAGAATAACATAACATCCCCCCCTCTGTTTTTTCGTGTGCATTTTTTCAGAAAATGGGTAAACTTTTTCGCCCCCCGAGGTGTTACTTTTGGGCACAAAACCAACCCATTTTGCTGTTATGAAAATCTCACGTTCCAACCTCGTTGCGGCCTGCACACTTGCCGCACTATTGCTCCTGCTTGCAGGTTCCGTCGTACTGCTCTGTCGTGCCCACGCCTCCAACCAACGCCTGGCCGAAAGCAACCGCACACTCACCGAACAAAACCAGGCACTCGCCTCACGCCTCGACCACTCCGACCACCTGGTGGCCTCGCAGCGGCTCTCCATAGGCCGTCTGCGGATGACCATCGGGGAGTTGGAAGAGTTGCACCGAGAGGATGCCGAGCGCATCCGTGCCCTCGGTGTGGGCCTGCGCAACGTGCGCACCTACACCCTCACGGCCACCTCCACCCTGCTCGATACGCTCCTAACCACCGCACTGCAAGATACTATCTGTGAGGACTTTAGGACCGAGCGATTGGTCGATAGTCTGGCCTCCGAGCGACTGTCCGACAGTATGACCACGGCACCCATCCGTTGGAGGGACCCTTGGGTGGAACTCACCCTCACCCCACGAGCCGATGGGCAGGCACACCTGCACCTGCTCTGCCACGACACCCTCACGCAGGTGGTCCACCGCATACCCCATTGCTGGTGGATATTCCGTTGGGGCACCAAGGCCCTCCGCCAAGAAATTCGCTCCTCCAACCCACACACAAAGATTGTATTCTCCGAATACATAGAAATTGAAAATTGAAAATTGAAAATTTTGGTATCTTTGCGGTATGTTACTATTCTATGCACCCGACATAACCACACCCCTCTACACCCTCGACGAGGTGGAGAGTGGGCACTGTGTGAGAGTGTTGCGCCTGCGTGAGGGCGACACACTCCACCTCACCGACGGACGTGGCACCCTCTATGATGCCGAGGTGGTGGACCCCCACCCCAAGCGTTGCTCGGTGCGCATCGTAGCCGAGCACCACAACTGGGAGCAGAGGCCCTACACACTCACCGTGGCGGTGGCCCCCACCAAGAACATCGACCGTATCGAGTGGTTTGTGGAGAAGGCCACCGAGTGTGGCATCGACCGCATAATCCCCACCCTGTGCGACCACTCCGAGCGCAAGGTGGTCAAGGGCGAGCGACTCGACAAAATCGCCATCAGCGCAATGAAGCAGTCGCTCAAGGCCTACCTGCCACAGATTGACCCCCTCACACCCCTACGCCAGGTGTTGGCAATGCCCTTTGAGGGCACCAAACTCATCGCCCACTGCGAGGAGGGAGTCCCGAGGGTGTTCATCGGCGAGGAGTTGCGCAAGGGGGAGAACGTGTTGGTGCTGATTGGCCCTGAGGGCGATTTCAGCCCCGAGGAGATTGCTCTGGCAAGGGAGCAGGGCTTCCGAGAGGTGAGCCTCGGTGAGTGCCGACTGCGCACCGAAACCGCCGCCCTCGCCGCCGCAATGTTCACCGCTTTTGTAAATAGTAAAGAGTAAAGAGTAATTAGTAAATATTTTTTTCTGAAGGGCTTTAAGGACATTAAGGACATTAGGGAAAATTTTTCAATTCTCGCAAATGCGAGTAAGCGAGCGCAAAGGCTGCTTGCAGACTCTGCCGAGCGGGAGCATTTTAGACAAAACAACGTTTTGTCAATTCTCAATTCTCAATTCTCAATTTATTTTGGCTTCTTTGTTTGACATATTCTGGTCGTTTCTGAAAATTGGCGCTTTCACCTTCGGTGGAGGCTATGCGATGATACCACTCATTGAGGCCGAGATGATACAAAAGCGTGGGTGGCTCACACGCGAGGAGTTCATCAACCAACTAACTCTTGCACAGAGCATTCCGGGGCCCATTGCGCTCAACACAGCAGTCTTTGTGGGCTACAAAACAAGGGGCGTAAAAGGTGCCCTTGCAGCCCTCGTGGGAGTGGTCATTCCCTCCTTCACAATCATCCTGCTGATTGCGCTCTACTTCACCGACTTCAAGGACAACCCCACCGTGGCCGCCGCTTTCAAGGGTATGAGGCCCGCAGTGGTGGCACTCATTGCCGCCCCCATCATCAATATGGCGCGCGGTATGGAGTGGTGGAAGATTGGCATTGCACTCGGTGCGGCTGTGGTGATATGGCTGCTGGGTGTATCGCCCATACTATTTATAATAATAGGTGCCGTCGTTGGCATCGGCTGGTCGTTCCGCCCCGAGGGTGCAAGGGGTAGCAAGCAGGAGCGAGGAAAGGAGGATGGGGAGCAATGATTTACCTGCAACTACTCCTCTCGTACCTCAAAATCGGTTTCTTCGGCTTTGGCGGTGGCTATGCAATGATTTCGCTCATCTACAACGAGATAGTCGTGCAGCACGGCTGGCTCACTGCGGCCGAGATGGCCGACGTGGCCGCCATATCGCAGATGACCCCCGGCCCCATTGCCATCAACTGCGCCACCTATGTGGGCTACTCCGTTACGGGCACCGTGTGGGGCTCGGTGGTGGCCACCCTTGCGGTGTGTCTGCCCTCGCTCACGCTGATGATGTTGGCCACCCGTTTCTACCTCAAACTACACGCCAACAGGCACTTTGCGGGTGCAATGGAGGGTATGAAACCGATGATGATTGGCCTGATTCTCTCCTCGGCCCTGATGCTCTTTGGGCCCGAGACCTTCATCGATTGGAAGAGTTGGCTCATCTTTGGAGGCTGCTTTGTGGCCTCGGTGCGCAAGGTGAACCCCATCCTACTCATTCTGCTCTCGGCCGTGGCCGGCATTGTACTCTATTAGGGGGCACATTGGCACGAGTTTTGCTCCTTTGTGGGGTGAACTGTGCGTTAAGGCAGAGTAGGCTAAATGTGAAAAAACTCGTGTTTGATTTGGATATTAGGGGAAAATACTCTATCTTGCGCACAGTTTCAATTAAACTTTTTGTTTCACTAAAATTCGTTTTTGCCTATCGAGAAATATCTACTCTAAACCAACAAAAAATATGTAGAGTATGATACGAAATTCTGTCAGTGGTGTGAGCAGCGACCAAGAGTTGCTCAACGCCTATCTCGCAGGCAACAATCAGGCTATTTCCCAACTCATCGAAAGGCACCGCAGGCGTGTCTACGACTATGTGTACATTATGGTCAAGGACCCCGAGGTGGCCGAGGATATTTGTCAGGAGACCTTTGTCAAGGCAGTGAGGGTAATCGAGCAGGGCCGCTACACGGACAATGGTAGGTTCCTCTCGTGGGTGATGCGAATCGCCCACAATCAGGTCATCGACCACTTCCGAGCCCAAAAGAAGGTGCAGGTTACCAACGAAAGCGAAGCCGGCTACGACATCATCGGCACTCAGCGATTGAGCGAAGGCTCCGTGGAGGACCAGATGGTCAGAGAACAAATCGAGGCCGACCTGCGCAAGCTGATTGACAAGTTGCCCACCGAGCAGAGCGAGGTGGTCAAGATGCGCTACTATGGGGGCCTCTCCTTCAAGGAGATAGCCGAACAAACCGAGGTTAGCATCAACACCGCACTCGGCCGTATGCGCTATGCACTGACAAACCTCCGCAAGATGATTAAGGAAAATAAAATGATTTTGTCCTGACGTGATGCAATAAACCCACGGCACGGTGCGTTATCTATGCAGATTAACCACAAAAAACGCATTTGCCTATGGGAGAATTGGACTACAGTGAAAAGCAAAACTGTTTGTCGGGCAATGATGAGGAGTTGTTCCTCGAACACGTGGTGTGTGGAGAGCACGAGTTGCTCTACTTGGACACTTGCCTGCATGAGATATTTGCCCAAACAGTGAATTAGGTGTTAGAGAAGTTTGATTGGGACGAGGAAGCCGTGAGGCCTCCTCGTCTTTTTTATGTATGGTGCGACCTACCGCCGCTGGGGCTGATGGGACTACTAGGGCTTTAAGGACTTTAAGGGCCTTAGTGAATTTGCCCTTTCGGCCCTTTTCAAAACAGACGTCCCCGCTGCTGCGCCCCCCTCTAACTCAGAGGGGGACAATTTTGAATTT